>JBGPTG010000438.1:0-2025 GCA_041490545.1 Gammaproteobacteria bacterium | reverse complement strand
CTCTCGCTCGGCACCGCCGCGTTCATGGCGGTCGGGGCGTTCGCCGCCTACAACTTCGAGTTGCGCATGCCGGGCATGCCGATGCTCCTGTCCTTCATCCTCGCCGGCGTCACCGCTGCGCTGATCGGCATCGTCTTCGGCTTGCCGAGCCTGCGCATCAAGGGCTTCTACCTCGCGGTGGCGACGCTCGCCGCGCAGTTCTTCGTGGTCTGGGCGCTGACCAAGTTTGGATGGTTTTCCAACTACAGCTCATCGGGGGTGATCACGGCGCAAAAGCTCGTCGTCTTCGGCTATGCATTCGATACCCCGGTGAAGCGCTATCTGCTGGTCCTCGCGATCGTGAGCATCATGGCGCTCGCGGCGAAGAACATGGTGCGCAGCGCCATCGGCCGGGCCTGGATGGCGGTGCGCGACATGGACGTCGCCGCCGCGGTCGTCGGTATCCCAATCATGAAGACCAAGCTCCTCGCCTTTGCGATCAGTTCTTTCTACTGCGGAATCGCGGGAGCCCTCTACGCTTTTGCGTATCTGGGTACGGTCGAGCCGGCGGGTTTCGAGCTCGATCTTTCCTTCAGGATCCTCTTCATGATCATCATCGGCGGAGTCGGCAGCATATTGGGCTCGTTCCTGGGCGCCGCTTTCATCGTGCTCCTGCCGATCTTCATGGACCTTTCGGCCACCTCGATCGAGCGCTCTTTCGGCCTCGCCCTTCCGGCGGGACTGGTGTCCAACCTGACCCTCATCCTGTTCGGAGCGCTTATCATCTTTTTCCTCGCGGTCGAGCCATTGGGCCTTGCGCGCCTGTGGCAGATCGCCAAGGAAAAGCTCAGGCTCTGGCCCTTCCCGCACTGAACCGGGCCGGTTTTCCCATCCGGGACAATTGGGCTATAGTAGTCGCCGCTGTTTCATTCGGGCAATCTGCAGAAGCAGGGAGATTCCCATCCCAAGGAGGATTCCAATGTTGTTGCGCAAATTCAGACAAGCTGTGTTGCTGGGCGTTGCGGCATTCGCCGTCTCAGGCATCGCCTATTCGCAGAACGAGCAGTTCATTCCCATGAACGGCTACTGGGTCGGACCGTACGCCGCGGGCGGCTCGGGCATCTTCGGCGGGTTCATCGACTACCTCAACATGGTCAACGCACGCGACGGCGGCGTGAACGGCGTCAAGTTCACCTACGAGAAGTGCGAGACCGAGTACAACAACGCGCGCGGCGTGGAATGCTACGAACGCACGAAGAAAAGGGGACCGACGGGCGCTTCGCTCGTGATGCCGCTCTCGACCGGCATCACCTATTCGCTCATCGACAAGGGGACCGAGGACCACGTGCCGATCGTGTCCATCGGCTACGGCCGCACCGACGCCTCCGATGGGCGCGTGTTTCCGTGGATATTCCCGCTCATCACCAACTACTGGAGCCAGAATACCGCGAAGATCAAGTTCATCGGCCAGAAGGAAGGCGGGATGGACAAGCTGAAGGGCAAGAAGATCGTGAACATCTATCACGACTCGGCCTACGGCAAGGAAACCATCCCGGTGCTGGACGCACAGGCGGCGAAGTACGGCTTCCAGGTCACACATATTCCCGTCGCGCACCCGGGCAACGAACAGCAGGCGCAGTGGCTGCAGGTCCGCCAGATCAAGCCAGACTGGGTGATCCTGCGCGGCTGGGGCGTGATGAACCCGACCGCGCTCAAGGCTGCCGCGAGAATCGGTTTTCCGCGCACCAAGATCGTCGGCGTGTGGTGGAGCGGCGCCGAAGAAGACGTGATTCCGGCGGGCGACGCGGCCAAGGGTTACATCGCCGCGGCCTTCAACGTCTCGGGCAGCAACTACCCGGTGATCAAGGAAATCGAGAAGAACGTCTACGCCAAGGGCAAGGGCGAGATGGAAGACCACTCGCGCGTCGGCAGCATCTACTACAACCGCGGCGTGGTATTCGGCATCATCTCCACCGAGGCGATCCGCACCGCCCAGGAAAAATACGGCAAGGGCAAGCCGATGACCGGCGACCAGATCCGCTGGGG
>JBGPTG010000437.1:0-2033 GCA_041490545.1 Gammaproteobacteria bacterium | reverse complement strand
TTCATTTCCGGCCCGAGAATCGTATCGACTCCGGGGAACTTGACGAAGGGGAACACCGCCTCCTTGACCGAGTAGTAGCCCGGAATCACTCCTGCGTGCACCCCCTGCTGCGCGAGCGTCCTCCCTGCCATGCACCGGGCGGCGATCTTGGCGAGCGGCACGCCCGTGGCTTTGCCCACGAACGGCACCGTCCGCGACGCCCTCGGATTCACTTCGAGGACGTAGATGACATCTTTCCCCCCGTGCTTCTGGATGGCGAACTGCACATTCATGAGCCCGACCACACCAAGCGCGCGGGCGAGTTCGACGGTCTGGCGGCGCAACTCCTGTTCGACCTGCGCGGTCAGCGAGTGGGGAGGAAGGGAGCACGCGGAATCCCCCGAATGCACTCCGGCCTGCTCGATGTGCTCCATCACGCCGCCGATCATCACGTGCTCGCCGTCGCCGACCGCATCCACATCGACTTCCGTGGCGTCGCTGAGGAAGCGATCCAGCAGCACGGGAGAATCGTTCGAGACTTTCACGGCTTCGCGCATGTATCGCTCCAGATCCTTTTGCTCGTGGACGATTTCCATCGCGCGGCCCCCAAGCACGTAGCTCGGCCGTACCACCAGCGGATAGCCTATTTCGGCCGCGAGACGAAGAGCGTCGGATTCGGTTCGCGCGGTCCGGTTGGGAGGCTGGTTGAGTCCCAGGCGCACGAGCAGCTGCTGAAAGCGCTCGCGGTCCTCGGCCATGTCGATCATGTCGGGGGTCGTGCCGATGATCGGCACGCCATTGGCCTCGAGGTCGCGCGCGAGTTTCAGCGGTGTCTGGCCTCCGAACTGCACGATCACCCCGAAAGGCTTCTCCTTGTCGACGATCTCGAGAACGTCCTCGAGCGTCAGCGGCTCGAAGTACAGCCGGTCCGAGGTGTCGTAATCGGTGGAGACCGTCTCCGGATTGCAATTGACCATGATGGTCTCGAACCCGTCCTCGCGCAGAGCCAGCGCCGCGTGAACACAGCAATAGTCGAATTCGATGCCCTGGCCGATGCGGTTCGGTCCGCCGCCCAGCACGATGATTTTCTTGCGGTCAGTCGGAAGCGCCTCGCACTCTTCCTCGTAGGTAGAGTACAGGTAAGCGGTGTTGGTGGCGAACTCCGCCGCGCAGGTGTCGACACGCTTGTACACCGGGCGGATGCCGAAGCGGTGCCGCGCGGCGCGAACCTCAGCCTCGCCCGCGTTGAACAGGTAGGCGAGCCTCCTGTCGGAAAAACCCTTGCGCTTGAGCTCGCGCAGGGTGTCGGGGCCGATTTCGGCCAGCCGACGGTCGTCGAGTTCCAGCTCAAGGTCGACGATCTCCTTGATCTGCGCTAGGAACCAGGGATCGATGTGCGTGAGCTCGTGCACCTCCTCCAGGGTGAAGCCGTTCTCGAAAGCATCGCCTACGTACCAGATGCGCTCCGGTCCCGGCTCTCCCAGCTCCTTCTCGATTTTTTCCCGGTCGGTCGTTTTCTGGTTGAGTCCGTCGACCCCGATTTCGAGGCCGCGCAGGGCCTTCTGGAATGATTCCTGGAAGGTGCGGCCGATGGCCATCACCTCGCCCACCGACTTCATCTGCGTGGTGAGCCGGTCGTCGGCCTGCGGGAATTTCTCGAACGCGAAGCGCGGCACCTTGGTGACGATGTAGTCGATGGTCGGCTCGAACGACGCCGGCGTCGCACCTCCCGTGATGTCGTTCTTCAGCTCATCGAGCGTATAGCCGACCGCGAGCTTGGCGGCCACCTTCGCGATCGGAAAGCCGGTGGCTTTGGAGGCCAGCGCCGAGGAGCGCGACACGCGCGGGTTCATCTCGATGACGAGCATGCGCCCGTCACGGGGATTGACGGCGAACTGGACGTTGGAACCTCCGGTATCGACACCGATCTCGCGCAGCACCGCGATCGACGCGTCGCGCATGATCTGGTATTCCTTGTCGGTCAGTGTCTGCGCAGGGGCCACAGTGATGGAATCGCCGGTGTGCACGCCCAGCGGATCCAGATTTTCGATCGA
>JBGPTG010000436.1:0-2056 GCA_041490545.1 Gammaproteobacteria bacterium | reverse complement strand
GTCGAAGATCCCGAGCAGGGCGTCCGAATGGACCCTGCCGTCGCCCTCGATCAACTCCGGGTAGTTGAAATCGTCCCCCGTATACATGCGCACCCCCTTGGGAAGGCGCCGGCGCATGGTGATTTCCTTCTCGCGATCGAGGAGCGACACCTTGACCCCGTCCACCTTGGCGCGGTTCGCCTCGATCACCGCGAGCGCCACGTCCATGGCCTTGCCGCGATCCTTCCCGCCCCAGTATCCGGCCAATTGCGGATCGAACATCTCGCCCAGCCAGTGGATGATCGCCGGATGCTTCAACTGCGACAGGATGCGCGCGTAGACTTCGAGATAGTCATCGGCCGAGCGCGCGCAGGCGGCCAGGGCGCGGCTTGCCATGAGGACGATGCGGCCGCCGAGCCTCTCGACGGCTTCGCACTGCTCCTCGTAGGCCGCAATCACGCCGGGCAGGGTGGCGGCGGAGGGGTCGAGCTGGTCCGTTCCCACCCCGCTGAAGAGGACCGCGCCTTCGATGTCCTTTGATGCTGCGACCGAGCGGCGGATCAATTCCAGCGAATTCGTCCAATCCAGCCCCATGCCGCGCTGCGCCGTATCCATGGCTTCGGCGACGCCCAGACCCAGCGACCACAAGTGGCGCCGAAAGGCGAGGGTCGCCTCCCAGTCGACTGCCGCTTCCAGCCAGGGATTGCCGGAGGCCAGTGGATCGGCGACGACATGCGCTGCGGCCAGCGCGATGCGATTGAAGCTCGTGCGGCCGGCTGTGGCGAAGTCGCGCGGCGCGCTCATGCGGAATTCCTGCGTCGCTCCGTTCGCGGTCGGCAGGCGTATGCGCGTCGCGATCTTTTCCGGCGCGTTCATGCGGTTTTCGATCTCGTCCTGCTAGTGCGCTAGTGCACCTAGTGCACTTTCAGTTTCGGAACGTCCACCCAGCGCCGCGTGCGCCAGGATTTCAGCGCGCAATCCACCAGCTGCAGCCCTTTGGCACCCTCGAGCAGGTTCCATCTGAATGGCGCGCCTTCGCACACGTGGCGGATGAACAGTTCCCATTCGACCTTGAAGGCGTTGTCGTAGGCGGTTTCGTCCGGAACTTCCTGCCAGTCGGCGGCGAAGTCGTGGACCTGGCGCACGTCGGGATTCCACACCGGACGCGGGGTCTCGGCGAGTGACTGAGTGAAGCAGCGCGTGAGTCCGGCGACGGCCGAGCCGAGCGTGCCATCCACCTGGAACGTCGCGAGATCGTCGCGGCGCACCCGCACGCTCCAGGAGTTGTTGAAATGCGCCATGACGCCCCCCGCGAGTTCGAAAGTCGCGTATGCGGCGTCATCGGCGGTCGCCCGGTACTTTTTCCCGGCCTCGTCCCAGCGCTCGGACACGTGCCGAGCGCCGAGACAGGAAACGCCCCTGACCTCACCGAACAGATTGTCGAGCACGTAGCGCCAGTGGCAAAGCATGTCGAGGATGATTCCACCGCCGTCCTGCTTGCGGTAGTTCCACGAGGGCCGCTGCGCCGCCTGCTCGTCCCCCCTGAACACCCAGTAGCCGAATTCGCCCCGAACCGACAGGATCCGGCCGAAGAAACCCGCGTCGCGCAGCGCCCTGATCTTCAGCAACCCGGGCAGCCACAGCTTGTCCTGCACGACGCCGTGCCTGACCTTGGCTTTTTTCGCTGCGCGGTACAGCGAAAGCGCCTCCGCCAGCGAGGTCGCCACCGGCTTTTCGCAGTAAACGTGTTTCCCCGCGGCAATGGCCTTCTTCAGCAGGGTCGCTCGCATCTGGGTCGAACCGGCATCGAAGAACACCGTGTCCTCGGCGCTGGCAAGCGCCGCCGGCAGATCGGTGGTCCAGCGCCGGATGCCGTGCTCGGCCGCGAGCTTTTCCACCTTGGCGGCGTTGCGCCCGACAAGAATGGGATCTGGCATGACGCGGGACCCGTCCGACAGCCGCACTCCGCCCTGATTGCGGATCGCCACGATCGAGCGCGCCAGGTGCTGGTTCATCCCCATGCGCCCGGTCACGCCGTGCATCAGGATTCCCAGCCTTTTCTCAGCCATTACGCCCC
>JBGPTG010000435.1:0-2111 GCA_041490545.1 Gammaproteobacteria bacterium | reverse complement strand
CGGCCGGCCTGTTCACGATGCACCCGCGAATCCGCCGTACCGTACAAGGTCACGACCCCGCCCATGGCGCCGGCGTCGATCGCCAGCAGCTTCAGTTGCGAATCGGATCCCAGCGCGGCCTTCACCTCGGCGGCCAGGGCCTGGTCTTCGTCGGCCTTCGGACCTTGCGCAGGTTTCGCAGTCGCGACTGATGTTATCGGTGCGATCTTTTCTTCCACCGGCTTGGGCGCCAGCTGCACCTGGGATACCGGCCCGGCCTCTTTCTCGCTCTTCCACAGCGACTGGATCTGGTCGCACGCGGCCAGTCCGATTGCCAGTACACTTGCGCCCAACGCGGGATAAACGCCGAAGGCCGTCCTGCCGGATTTCATGATCTTCTCCATTTTCCAAACAACACTGCGCTAGGACCCTTCGCGATCCGGGTAGTTGCATCCGTCAATGCAAATTCCTGAGGGATGTGCTGTCGCTGCAGGGTGACGGAGTTCCCGAAGGAAGTTTGCCATGCGCACGGATTGCGGACATTCAAGAAGCACATTCATTCGCCCATGACCGATCGGTTGACGCTCGAACCCAGGCTCGCCGCCATCCACGCCGCGGAAACCCCGCGCTTTTCCGACGCCGAAATGGCGCGCCGCCGCGCCGCGCTGCTCGCAGTCATGCAAGCCGCAGAGGTCGACCACCTGCTCATGTGCGGCGAGCAGCGCGCCGGTTCCGGAGTCGCCTGGCTCACCGCCTGGCCTGCGACCGTCGAGGCGTATGCGATCGTGGCTCCCGGCGAACCGCAGGTCATGTACGTGGAGTGGCACAACCACTGGCCTCAGGCAAAGAAGCTTGCCCACGACACCGAGGTGCGCTGGGGCGAGCACCAGGGAATCGACAAGGTGATCCGCGATCTCAAGTCCAGGGGCGCGAAACGCGTCGGGACTATGGGTGCGCTCGGCTACGCAAAGTGCAGGAAGATCGAGGCGGCGTTCGGTTCCCTGGTCGATCTGAACCGCGAGTACGTGCGGCTGCGGCTGGTGAAGTCACCGGAGGAGATCGACTGGATGCGCATCGGCGCGGCGCTCACCGACCTTGCCATCGAGGCCCTGCGGCGCAAGGCGCGGCCGGGCATGACCGAACGCGAACTGGGCGCGATCTGCGAGGCTGCCTACCACCCCCACGGCGGAGTGACCTACATCCACTATTTCCTGGCCACGCCCATGGCGAGTCCTGAATACTGCGTGCCGCGCCAGTTCGCCTCCAGCCGCAGGATCCAGCCGGGTGACGTGGTGGCCACCGAGATCACCGCCCAGTTCTGCGAGCACCCGGGCCAGATCCTCAGGACTTTCACCGTGGCCGCGGAACCGACGCCGCTGTTCCGGCGGCTGCACGAGACCGCGGAGGCCGCGTACGACGCCGTCACCCGGGTCATCCGCCACGGAACGACGATGCAGGAGATTCTCGACGCGGCCGGGCTGATCGAGGAAGCCGGCTTCTCAGTCTACGACGACCTCATGCACGGTTTCGGTGGAGGCTACTTCCCGCCGGTGCTCGGATCGAAAAGCCGCCCTGCCGGTCCCCTCCCGGAGATGAAGCTCGAGGCGGGCATGACCTGCGTGGTGCAGCCCAACGTCGTCACGACGGACCAGAAGGCCGGGGTTCAGGTCGGCGAACTGGTGCTCGTAACACAGACGGGATTCGAACGGCTGCACGGCGCCGGGCGCGGGCTTTTCCGCATCGGCTGAGGCGCCGGTCGCGTCAGCGGACCTTGATCGCCTTGCCGTAGCACAGAAAGGCAGGATCTCCGATGGAAAACAGGCCCGGATCGGCATAGCAGCCAACGTTGATCAGGCCGTTCGCCCCGAGCGACGCCGCCTTGTCCTGCAGCGCCGCTACCGCGTCGTCGCGCGAAGCATAAGTGGGAACCCAGGCACGGGCCCGCCAGGTCTCGACCCACAGGCGCCCGACCGCGTCGTACTGCTTCTCGCTGAGCTGGGTCGGTTCGTAGATCTTGACGTCGCGAGCCTCGATCGTTGCGCAACCCGCGCAAATGCCTGCCAGCACCGCCGCGCCCATCACTGCCGCCGCTTTTCTCATCGGGTAAATCGCCTCCGCTTCGACGCCGGCAT
>JBGPTG010000434.1:0-2137 GCA_041490545.1 Gammaproteobacteria bacterium | reverse complement strand
GGCCTCGGACGCCATGTAGGCGCGCGCGATCGGGAACTGCACGCCCTGGTTCTGGCCGATGGGGCGGCCGAAAACTTTTCGCTCGTTCGCGTACGCGGTCGCTTTTCCGATGAACCAGCGCGCGTCGCCGACGCATTCCGCACCGATGAGAATGCGCTCGGCGTTCATGCCGTCGAGGACATAGCGGAATCCTTTGCCTTCCTCGCCGACCAGATTCTCGGCGGGTACTTCGAGATTGTCGAAAAACACTTCCGTCGTGGCGTGGTTGATCATGGTGCGGATCGGGCGGATCGTCAGCCCCTTGCCGAGCGCAGCTTTCATGTCGACGATGAACACCGACAGCCCGTCGGTCTTCTTCGCCATTTCCTCGCGCGGCGCGGTACGCGCGAGGAGCAGCATCAGGTCGGAGTGCTCGGCGCGCGAGGTCCAGACCTTCTGCCCGTTGACCACGTAGCGGTCACCCTTCCTCACCGCGGCCGTACGGATCGAAGAGGTGTCGGTGCCGGCCGAGGGCTCGGTGACGCCGAAGGCCTGCAGGCGCAGCTCGCCGTTTGCGATCCCGGGGAGATATTTCTTTTTCTGCGCCGCGCTGCCGTGGCGCAGCAGGGTTCCCATGATGTACATCTGTGCGTGGCAGGCCGCGCCGTTCGCGCCGCTCTTGTGAATTTCCTCGAGCACCGCGGCGGCGGCGCTCAGTCCCAGGCCCGCGCCGCCGTATTCCTCGGGGATCAGGCACGACAGCCAGCCCGCGCGGGTGAGCGCGGCGACGAAGTCGGTCGGATAGCGACGCTCGCGGTCGAGCTCGCGCCAGTATTCCATCGGAAAGGTGGCGCAGAGTTTCGCCACGGCATCGCGGATTTCGGGGAGGTCGTGCTCGCGCAATGACATGTTTTCTCCGGACAATGGCGGGAAAGCGAACTCGATTCAAGGTTATCATACGGCGGACATCGTCCTGGTTTCTCCCCCGCTCATGCCCCACGTTCCCGCTTCCACCGCGCTTTCCCGCTTTCGCATCCTCGATCTCTCGCGCGTGCGCGCCGGGCCGACCTGCGTGCGCCAGTTCGCCGACTTCGGCGCCGATGTGATCAAGATCGAGACCCCGCCCTCGGTCGATGGCGACACCATGGGCGGCCCGCGACACGGCCCGGATTTCCAGAACCTGCACCGCAACAAGCGCGCGATCACGCTGAACCTCAAGGATAAGGAAGGCCTGGCGATCTTCATGAAGCTCGCGAAAACCGCCGACGTGGTGGTCGAGAACTATCGGCCCGACGTGAAATTCCGTCTGGGCATCGACTACGAGTCGTTGAAGAAGGTCAATCCGCGCATCATCCTCGCGAGCATTTCCGGTTTCGGCCAGGACGGCCCCTACGCCAACCGGCCCGGCTTCGACCAGATCGCGCAAGGCATGGGCGGGTTCATGTCGATCACCGGCTTTCCGGGCCAGGGCCCGGTGCGCGCGGGTACGGCGATCGCGGATATCTCGGCGGGCCTGTTTGCAGCGCTCGGCATCATGACCGCGCTCCTCGAGCGCGAAAAGACCGGCGAGGGCCAGTGGGTGCAGTCGAACCTCCTGATGTCGCAGATCGCGCTCCTCGACTTCCAGGCGGCGCGCTATCTGATGACGGGCGTGCCTCCGGGGCAGGCGGGCAACGACCATCCGACCAGCATGCCGACCTCCGCCTACAAGACCAAGGACGGTTACATGAACATCGCCGCCACCGGCGAGGGCATGTGGAAGCGCGTGTGCCAGGGGATCGGCCGCGAAGACCTGCTCGAGCGCGAGGAATTCAAGGGCGAGCAGAACCGCTCGAAGAACCGCGTCGCGCTCAGCGCCGAAATCAGCAAGGCGCTCGCCGCGCGCAGCACCGCCGAGTGGATCGGGATTCTCACCGGGGAAGAAGTTCCCTGCGGCCCGATCTACGCGATCGACCAGATGTTCGCCGACCCGCAGGTGAAGCACATCGGCGCCGCGACGAGTGTGAAGCACCCGAAGCTCGGCGAAATCCGCATCGTCAACCAGGCGGTGACGCTGTCGCGCACGCCGGCGAGCATCGCCGTCGCGCCGCCGGACATCGGGCAGCACACCGACGAAATCCTGGCGGAGCTGGGTTACACAGCGGTGGATATCGAGGCG
>JBGPTG010000433.1:0-2161 GCA_041490545.1 Gammaproteobacteria bacterium | reverse complement strand
TGGCGGAGAGGGTGGGATTCGAACCCACGATACGCTTGCGCGTATTCCGGTTTTCGAGACCGGTACGTTCAACCGCTCCGCCACCTCTCCGAAGCGCGCATTCTACCAGCGCCGGAGTTCAACGAGCAGGCTGGATAGCCGTGAGCCCGCCCATGTAGGGCTGCAGCGCCGCCGGAACGTCCACCCCGCCGTCCGCCCGCTGGTAGTTCTCCATGATCGCAACCAGGGTACGCCCCACCGCGAGGCCTGATCCATTCAAGGTGTGCACCAGTTCGGGTTTGCCTTTCTCATTCCTGAAGCGTGCCTGCATGCGCCGCGCCTGGAACGCCTCGAAATTGCTGCACGAGGAAATTTCACGATAGGCGTTCTGCCCCGGAAGCCAGACCTCAATGTCGTAGGTCTTCGCCGCCGAGAATCCCATGTCCCCTGTGCACAGCACCACCGTGCGGTAGGGAAGGTCGAGCTTTTTCAGAATCGTTTCCGCGTGCGCGGTAAGCTGCTCGAGCTGCTCGTAAGACTTGGCCGGATGCACGATCTGCACCAGTTCGACCTTATCGAACTGATGGTTTCGGATCATGCCGCGCGTGTCCTTGCCGTAGGAGCCGGCTTCGCTGCGAAAGCACGGGGAGTGGCAGACGAATTTGAGCGGTAGCGATTCGAGAGGAACGATCTCGTCACGCACCATGTTGGTCACCGGAACTTCGGCAGTCGGGATCAGATAGAACCTGCCTTCATCGCCACGGGGCACGGCAAAGAGGTCTGATTCGAACTTCGGCAATTGTCCCGTGCCGCGCATGCTCTCGGCGTTGACCATGTAGGGAACGTAGATCTCGGTGTAGCCGTGCTCCTCGGTGTGCACATCGAGCATGAACTGTGCAATGGCGCGATGCAGTCTCGCGAGCGGGCCTTTCATCACTACGAAGCGCGCACCCGCGATCTTCGTGGCGGCTTCGAAATCTAGCATTTTCAAATCGACACCGAGATCCACGTGGTCCTTCGGCGCAAAGCTTAAGGCCCGAGGTTGGCCCACGCGACGGATTTCCGGATTGTCGTCAGAGGACTTACCGACGGGCACCGATTCATGCGGAACGTTCGGCACCCCAAGCAGCATATCCTGCAGCCTGGTCTGGATCTTCTCGAGCTGTTTCTCGAGATTCGCGAGCTCGCCGCTCAAGGACTTCGACTTCCGCGTCAGCTCGGAGACCGCAGGATCCTGGTCACCGCGCCCAGAACCGCGGAGCTGACCCATCTCCTTGTTGAGGCGATTGCGCTCCGCCTGGAGTTCCTGCGTTCGCGTCTGCACGCCTTTGCGCTCGCGCTCGTTCGACTGGAAATCCGCGACATCAAGCACGAACGAACGCTGGGCGAGGCGCTTGGCGACGGCGTCGATATCGCTGCGGAGCAATTGCGGATCAAGCATGACTATTCCTATTTCTTGTTCTTCGCAGCCCGGTCAAGATCCCGCAGATGCGAGAGCTTCTCTGCAATCTTCGCCTCAAGCCCGCGATCGGTAGGTTGGTACCACTTCACCGGCGGCATGCCCTCGGGAAAATAATTCTCTCCCGCGGCGTAGGCATCGGGCTCGTCCTGCGCATAGCGGTAGTCGCGGCCGAAGCCGAGGTCTTTCATGAGCTTGGTGGGCGCGTTGCGCAGATGCGCCGGAACCGGCCGGGAGTCATCCTGTGCGATGAACGCGCGGGCCTGATTATACGCAACGTATACGGCGTTCGATTTGGGTGCGCAGGCGAGATAGACCGCCGTTTCGGCCAAAGCCAGCTCGCCCTCGGGACTGCCGAGGCGCTCGTAGGTTTCGCAGGCGTCCAGAGAAAGGCGCAGCGCGCGCGGATCGGCGAGGCCGATGTCCTCGACCGCCATTCGCACCAGACGCCGGCCGAGATACAAGGGATCGGCGCCGCCGTCGAGCATGCGCGTGAGCCAGTAGAGCGAGGCGTCGGGGCTCGAGCCTCGTACCGACTTGTGCAAAGCCGAGATCTGGTCGTAAAACGCGTCGCCACCCTTGTCGAAGCGACGCAGGTTGCTCGCGACGGCGTTCTGGACGAATTCGGCATCGACGCTCTTCACGGACACGCTCGCCGCCGCCGTCTGCAGGATCTCAAGGAGATTGAGCAGGCGCCGGGCGTCGCCGTCTGCGAATCCGATG
>JBGPTG010000432.1:0-2221 GCA_041490545.1 Gammaproteobacteria bacterium | reverse complement strand
GGCGAGCAGAAATGCGAGGTCGGTGCCGGTGGAGACGTAGCGCGCGCCCATCTTCACGAATTCGGCGGCGAGCTTCGGGCGCGTCGCGAGCCCGCCCACGCCGACGTGCTTGCCGTGCCTGCGGCAGGCGGCCAGCGTCCGAGCGTAGGCGTCGCGCACGCGCTCGTGCTCGTATTGCCCGGGCAAGCCCATGTCGGCGAGCAGGTCGTTGGTTCCCATCAGGACGAGATCGACGCCCTCGACCGCCGCGATCTCATCGGCCTTTTCGATGGCATCCGCGGTCTCGAACTGCACGATCACCATGGTCGCCTCGTTCATGGCGGCGTTGGCCTCGGCAGCCGGAAAGGAACGATAGTGCAGGTGCGGCGGTGCGCCGCCGGCCGAGCGCTCGCCGAGCGGCGGATACTTGGCCGCTGCGACGACCCGGCGCGCCTCGTCCGCCGAGCGGATATGCGGCGCGATCACGCCGAGCGCGCCGGCGTCGAGCACCCGCGACACGTGCTCGGGGCGCGTGCTCGGCACGCGCACGAAAGGCGCGATGCCGATTTCCATCGCGGCGATGCAGATCTGGCTGGTGGTCTCGAGCGAAAGGCTCGAGTGCTCGACGTCGACGTAAATCGTGTCGAACCCGGCGGTCTTGGCCAGGCGCGCGATCTCGACCGATCGGGAAAGGCGCACCGTCATCGAAGCGACGACTTCGTCCCGCGCGAGCTTCTCGCGAACGTTGTTCCTGACGATGTCGCGTGGCGAGTCGGGCATGCGGATTTTCCCGGGGTGCAGGCCTGGCGGGTTTGCGGCGGCGCGCTCAGACCTTGCGTGTGCGCTCGCGCGCGATGCTGATCGGCGGGATCCATGGCTTGTCGTCCCAGGCGACCCCGACGCGCGCGGTCTGCGCGTCGATCAGGTAGGGCTTGCCGTCGAAGGTGGCCTTGCGCGCCCGCGCGAGCGCGGCGCGCAGCTGCTCGGGGGATTCGACGACCTCGCCGTCGACGCCGAAGCCCTTCGCGATCGACGCCATGTTCATGTCGGGGCTGCCGAGGTAATCGTGCACGAACTGACGCTTCTGCACCATCTTGCCGCCGGCCACCTTCTCGATCACGCGGCTGTGCGGTCCGCCGTAGGCGTGGTTGTTGTACACCACCGTGATCACCGGGAGTTCCAGGCGCGCCATGTTCCACAGCGCCGTCGGCCCGAAGACAAACGACCCGTCGCCCACCAGGCAGATCACCTGCTGGTTGGGGCGGGCGAGCTTCACGCCGGCCGCCGTGCCCACGCCCGAGCCGAGGTGCGCGCCGTAGTAGAAGAAGAGCTCGCGTCCGCCGAGCGGATTGAAATCGAAACCGTGCAGCACCACCGAGCCGGCCTCGTGCACGATGATCGCGTCGTGGTCGGCGAACTGCGCAATTTCCGCGGTGACGCGGTCGGCGAGCATCGGGCTGCGGTTCCAGTCGGGGTTCTTCGACACCAGAGCGCGAAGCACTTTCGCATTCTCGCTGAAGCGGGCCACCTCCTGTGCGCGCTCCCGCGCCTTCTTGTAGCTTGCGGAGGTCATGAGTCCTTCGACCGCGGCGGTGAGGTCGTCCAGGCCGTGCGCGACATCGGCAACCAGCGGCACGTCCGTGGTCATGACGTTGCCCATGCTCCAGCTGTCGATGCGCATGTCGATGAATTTCACGTTGCGCGCGACGATGGGCTGCGGGCTGTTGTGCTGCAATTTGTTGCCGACGTTGATCACCACGTCCACGTTCTTCGGGAAGTCCAGCGACGCGAGCCGCGCGGCCGGCGGTCCGCCGACCCAGAGCGGATGCGACTCGGGGAAACTCGCGTAGATCTGCCGCACCTGGGTGACCGGCATGCCGAGCAGTTCGGCGAGCTTCACCGCTTTCGCCACCGCCTTTGCGGTATACACTTCGTCGCCGACGATGAGGAGCGGCATCTTCGCCTCGACGAGCAGTTTCGCCGCGCGCTCGACCTCCACGGGGTTGGGACGCACGCGCATGCGCGGGTCGACCTTGTCCTGCGCGACGATCTCGGCGTAGGTCTTCTCGTCGTTGAAGTCCGAGTGCCAGGAGATGTACGTCGGCCCGTAAGGCGGCGTCCAGGCGGCCTTGAAGCCGCGGCGCACCGTCTCCGGGATCATCTCGGCGCGGCGCGCGAGCCACGAGTACTTGGTCATCGGCTGCACGATCTGTTCCTGGTTGGCGACTTCCTCGAAGCCGTC
>JBGPTG010000431.1:0-2239 GCA_041490545.1 Gammaproteobacteria bacterium | reverse complement strand
CCGGCTGTTCACTCCCGAATTGAAGACCGCCCTGGCGATCGGCGGCGGCGCCTACAGCGTGCCCAGGTCCATTCTGCACGACTCCCCGCGCGCGATCGTGGATGTGGCTGAAATCGATCCGTCGCTGCATGCGCTGGCGCTCCGCTATTTCGCGCTTCCCGACGATGCGAGACTGAGAAATCACGTGATCGACGGGCGCCGGTTCCTGCACGATACGGCGGAGCGTTACGACCTGATCTTCTCGGATGCGTACCGCTCGTTCATTTCCGCGCCCCCGCAGTTCGCCACCCTCGAATTCTTCCGATTGGCGAGGAGCAGGCTCAAGGAGGACGGCGTGCTGATCGCCAATTTCTACGGCAGCCTGGCACCGGAGTCCCGGGCGACGATCTATTCCGTGTTCAGGACGATGCGCGCCGCCTTTCCGCAGGTCTATGTCATCGCCACGGTCAGTCCCGCAAGCGAGGAACTGCAGAATTTCATCTTTGTCGGGCACAACGCCTCGAATCCGGACCAACGGGCCGACTTGGGGCGGGCGGCAGCGCTGGAGTTCGCCACCCCGATGCTGAAGGGCGTTGCCGCGCTGGAATTGCGTGCGGCGGATACCTTGCTCGATGCTCATCCCGTGCTGACCGACGATTTCGCCCCGGTCGAGTATTACGCGGCGAACGCGATCCGCCGCTACGACGCCATTTCAAGAAGAGCGCACTGACGCCGCCCTAGATGTCCATGCGGAGCACCATCGAGAAACCGTGTTCCTTGACCTGCTCCTGGGCCACGCGCCCGCTGAACACGAAGCTTGCCGTCAGGCCCTTGCCGAAATAGCGCCACCCGGCGGTCAGCAAAACGCTGCTGGGATCGTTGGCCGGCTGCTCGCCCGTCGCGAACTCGATCTTCTTGTAATCCCGCATGTCTTCGTAGCGCGCGCCGAAGAAGCTTTCCGAATTGCCGCGGCCATAGGCGACCTCCCCCAGCAGGTTCCACTGCTTGGAGGTCTGCTTTGACGCGGCTACCGCGCTGCCGCCGTTTTCCGTATAGGCGTCCTGGTCGCGCTTCGACCAGAGGTAACCCAGCGAGCCGGTCAGCTTCCAGTTGCCCCAGGTCGAGATATTGGTGAGGTTCGTCGATGCGAAGGCACGTTTCGATGAAAAATTGCTGTCCACGGCAGTCGTGGTCAGTACCCCGGTCCCCACCGCCCTCGACTGATCGGTGTTGAACTTGCCGTAGCCCCCGATCAGGTCCAGGGTCCATGCGTCGGACAGCAGCCAGGCGAAATAGGGATTGAGGTTGTACCCGCCAGTCTTTTCGTTTCCGGAATTGAATTGGGTGACGAAATTGCTCGCTTCGTAGCCGCCCGAGATGCCCAGGACGTACTTGTCCGACCGCGTAACGTCGTATCCGACGAGGACGTTCTGGGTCGCGCCGTAAAAGGCGGTCCGGGAGAAAGTGTTCTCGAGCGAGTCGGTAGTGGAGCTGATCCACAGGCTTTGGGCATTGCCGCCGCTGCTTCCGCCCCCCGCGCCGGACGGGTCGTTGGCGGCGGCCGCAAGGTAATTGACATCGCTGCTGCTGCCCGAACGGTCGTTGGCCGCCAGCATCATGCCGCCGACTTGTGTCACCTGTTTGGAGCTTCCCGGGCGCCGAAGACCGAATATCTGCGACCTGATGGTCCCTGCGATCGGCTGAACCTGCGCTTGGAGGGTGAACGTGTCGGTGACGGTGTTGCTCGGCTCCTGCGGCGTGATCAGCGTAAACGCCAGTGCAGTGCTGCCGTATGACAACAACGCACATCCGAGAATCCTGCGGAGGGTCTTCTGGAGCACGGTGTTCTCCCTGGTGGACACAGTCCCTTATCGCGAAATCAGGATAATGCAGGCCAGGGATAATGACAAGACGAAGCCCTCGCGCAAAGGAGCCACCCTGGCTTCAGCGGCGAATTGATTCTACTATGCGTTATCGATCCCCGGCTCGCTCTGGGCCCGCCGGCTCATCGGCGGGATGGTCGAGCGCGAGGCGGCTATCATTGGCCAATTACAAGGAGGAGTCAAACGATGAAGACCAGAATCTGGCTGGCGATCGGCGCCGGCGCGCTGTTCTCGCTGTCTGCGGTGGCGCAGACGGCGCCCGAAGTCACGCTGACCCGGATCGAATGCGGCACGGGCGCGAAGCCCACCAACGTCGCCGAGCGCTTCACCGACACCTTCGCCTACAAGGACCTGAACCTCACGTTCACGTTCAGCTG
>JBGPTG010000430.1:0-2347 GCA_041490545.1 Gammaproteobacteria bacterium | reverse complement strand
CCGGACCTGGAGATCCTTGCCATCGTTGACATGGCGATAGATCGCATACGACGGGTGATTCCACACGTCGTAGCGTTCAAAGGCGGTGCGCCTGCCGGCAACGAGCGCATGCCCGGCACCGCGTATGCAGAAATTAACCTCCGTGGCGTTGTGCCGGAACGGTGCGGTTTTTTCCCCTGGCTTCAGCACCGAGAGCTTGACCTGGATCCCCGGGGCGAACCCGGGCGCGTTGGCTTCGGACTGCGGATGCACGATGAGCGATTCGCGCCGGCCGCTGGCGGGCTGCGGCAGGCTTGCGAGTCGCTCGGCCTCCGCATCCAGTTCCTTGCCGGAGACGATGATGGGCGCCCAGTAGTCGTTCGCGTCGCCTGCTTGCTTCCCGGTGAGATCCACGAAGCGTCCCTGCATGCGCTGGAAGTCTTTCCTGAAGTCGTTCATGGCAGCCTCCTTGAGCGGTGCGTCAATCGTACGCCTTATACGGCGTTGCCCGCGCGTGCCCGCGTCAGCCGCGCCTTGGTCTTGGTGGGCTGGGGGATCGCGCGTCCAAGACCGCGCGCACGAGCGCGCTTGACGAGTTCCACTCCAAGCGCGAGATCCGAGATGCCCATGCCCATCGCCTTGAACAGCGACACGTCGTCTTGCTGGCCGCGCCTGCGGCCGGACCCGGCGAGCGTTGCGAGCGGCACGACCTGGTCCCAGCCGTCAGGAGCGTACCGGGTCATGAATTCCCTGGAGAGTCGCTGCACGCCGGGCAGGTTATCCACCGCAACAAGCGTGGCGCGCGCGAACACGTCCAGGGCGAACTCCTCGCGATCCGGTGCGATGGCGCCCACCGCGTTGAGGTGGGCGCCGGGTTCCAGCATCCGCGCATCGAGAAAAGGCTTCTCGGCACGCGTGACCAAGGTGACGATCTGAGCGCCTTTGCACGCTGCTTCGACGCTCGCGCAGTCCACGCATTCGATACCGAATTCCTGTCGCGCCTTTTCGGCGAAAGCGCGCCGCGATTCAGGGCGTGGGCTGTAGACCTGCAAGCGTTCGATGGGTCGGACCGCGAGCATGGCGCCGACTTGCGCGAGGGCCTGCTTGCCTGTGCCCGCCAGCGCCATGACGCTGGCGTCTTGTCGCGCCATCCAGTTTGCCGCGACGCCCGATATCCCGCCGGTGCGCATGTTTCCGAGCGCGAATGCCTCGATGACGGCAATCAGCGATCCGTCTTGCGCGCTCCACAGGAGCAGCAAAGGGCAGGTGCCGCCCTGGGTGTGAGTCCAGGTCTTGGTGCCGACGACATTTCCCAGCTTGCCGCCAAGCGCGTGCAGATTGTTCTTGCCGTACTGCAGCAGGGTCTTGGTCATGTTCAGCGCTTCACCACGCGCCTCCTCGTGCAGCGCCGCTTCTAGGGCGGAAATGGCGTCCTTGAGGTCCATGAGTTGCACGACGTCTGCCTCGGTGATCCAGACGGCGTCGGCGTTCATCGTCACACCCTGAACGACGTCAGGACCTGCTTGGGAAAAAGCTCTTCGAGATCGAGCCGCCGGTGGCACACGCCCTGCTCGTACGCAAAGTCGACGAACGCCTGCAGCGTAGTTCGGTTCTTCTCCAGCCCATAGGGCCAGAAATCCTCGCCGAACAAGCGCTTCATCCGCTCAGTATAGGGACCCAGCCAGGCAAACGGGGCGTGCGACGCAGTGATATCGGAGAGGCGGGCAATGGAACGCTGTTTCGCTTCTTCGAAGGCCTTGTACAGGTTCATCGCCAACCAGGGGTGACTTTCCAGCACGTCGGTCTTGACGACAATGACGTGCATGATGGGAAAAACGCCGGTCTTTTCAAAATAGGCTTGCTCGACCGCCTCGTAGTCAGGAAAGAGTCGCCGGATGCCCTTGCCGAAGGCGCGCGGCGGACGCGCCGACAGCACGGCGTCGAGGTCCCCTGCCAGCAACATGTCATTGAGCGAACGCTCCGGCTCGCGGCGCAGGCGTACACCCTTGGGCAGCTTGAGCTTCACTTTTTCTACACGCCCGGGATCGTTGACTCCCGCTTGCACCCAGTCAATCGAAGCAACCGGGACCTTCGCCTGGTGAGCGAGGTAGCCGCGCGCGTAGATGACGGCGGTCTGAGCCCACTCGGGAACACCGATGCGTCTGCCTTTCAGCTGCTCGGGTTTCGCAAACTCGCTGTCCTTCGCCACATAGATCATCGATTGCCGAAACACCCGGGACGGAAAGACGGGGATCGCGGTGATGGTCTTGTCGTTCTGGGAACGCAGCGAAACGTACTTGCCCATCGACATTTCGGAGACTTCCCACTCCCGGTAGAACGTGAAGCGGTAGAACGCCTCCTCCGGTGG
>JBGPTG010000429.1:0-2381 GCA_041490545.1 Gammaproteobacteria bacterium | reverse complement strand
GGATGCGGTGCCCGATGAGACGACGATCCTGAAGTTTCGGCACCTGCTGGAGAAGCACCGTTTGACCGAGCGGCTGTTTGCCGAGGTGGCCGGACTCTTGGATGAGCGCCGGCTGCTCCTGAAGGGCGGCACGATTGTGGATGCGACCATCATTGCGGCGCCCTCTTCGACCAAGAACGAGACGCAAACCCGCGACCCGGCGATGAGCCAGACCAAGAAGGGCAACACCTGGTACTTCGGCATGAAGGCGCACATCGGAGTGGACGCGAAGACCGGTTTGATTCACACCGTGGCCACCACCACGGCGGCGGTGCACGATGGGCAGGTGCTGCCAGAACTCTTGCACGGTGAAGAAACCGTCGTCTACGGTGATAAGGGCTACGGCAGTCACGCCGATCGCGCGCTTGCCCAAGCCGCGGGCATCGAGCTCAAGACCATGCGCCGCGCGAGCCGCCATCGAGCACTCACCGAGCGCGAGCGCGCGAAGAACCGGCGCATCGCCTCGATTCGCTCGAAAGTCGAGTTCCCGTTCCGGGTGCTCAAGCGTCAATTCGGCTACCTCAAGGTGCGCTACCGGGGCTTGGCGAAGAACACCGCGCAGCTGTTCACGCTGTTTGCCCTTACCAATCTGTACCTCGCGCGACGAAGGTTGTTGGCCCAAGGGGCGTGGTGCGTCCAGTGAGTGCAAAAACAGCATGGATCAGAGTTCGGTCGAGGCAAAATAGCCTCAGAGCAACGTTTCTCCGGGTGCCGTATTCGTACTCACCACCGAATTCATTCATCTCGGTCACTTGATCAGAGTTTCCCTAGCTGCGCCACCGGCGCCAGCTACGCCATAGCATCCGATTCTCAGTGTTTTCGCAGGGCACGACTGAATCTACGTCACAGCTCGTTGGGGAAGCGTTACTGTATAACAGCACGGCGCGGCCTGTCCAATTTGCGGGCTTGGGTCCCTCTGGCCTGACTCCTGCCCGAACTACCGTGGGTGATTGGCCCAGTGCGCCGACGATGGGCTTGGGCTAGACTGCCTGAAGACGACGAAGCGCCGAAATCCAGGTCCAACGTGCGAGCGAATTCGGCGGCCGGAAGCCTTCCGATCGATCGCATGCTGGACATCGCCCGCGCGCACAAACCGGCGGGGAACATGGCTGAGGCGGAAAGCGTATATCGCCAGGCGCTCCCGGGATTTCGAGTGGCTCGCCAAGGGTAATCAGCGGAGTGAAGTTCCTCGACGAAATTGATATTCAACAACCAGTTCGTAAGCCACAAAATCACGCACTACGCAGGACCGACGCTTGATCAATCCGCGTACACCAGATTTGTCGGTAGCTCCCTGGGCAGCGACCGAGGCAAACACTCGAGATATCAATGAATAGTTTCCTCGCGCAAGCCGAAAAACTGTTGTATGGCGGGAAATTATCCGACGCGGCCGATTTGTGCAGGAAGTCGATCAGACTTCGACGCAATGTCGCAGTTGCCAGGCGCCTGCTTGCCGAGTGCCTATACCGTCAAAGCGTACTGTACGCCTCGCACCCGGATCTCCTCGCCGATGCTGAAGCGGCACTGCGAACCGCGATCGAGAACGATCCGAATCACGCGGATGCGCTCAATAATCTCGGCTCGATACTCCTCGTCACGCAACATGCCAGCGAGTCGATTCAGTATTTCGAGCGCGCTGCGCTACTCCATCCCGGTAATGTTGCCTATCTGAAAAATCTTGCGAAGGCGCAGGAGGAAAATGACGAGCTTGAGAAGGCATCGGAAACACTTAAGCGGCTTGCGGAGCTGGACAGTGCAAACAAAGCGGCATACCTCCTGCGGGATGCGCTCCTCGTGAGTGCCATCACGCCGAGCCCGGATTATGCGTCCCGGGCGAGAAGTTTGACATTGCGCAAGCTCGCTGCACTGAAAGAGCATCCGGGATTGTCCGCCATCGCACCAGAAAAATTTCCGTCCACCTACTTCCGGTTTTCATATCACGGCACATGTAACATAGACATCAACCGGTCGTTGGCAGAGATCTACCTCAAATCGTGTCCGTCCCTGCAATGGGTGGCGCCACATATCGCGAGCTGGCAAGGCCCCAAAGGAAGAATTCGGCTCGGTATCGCATCCCGGTTTCTGTTCATTCACAGCATCGGCAGCACGACTCGCGGGCTGGTAGATATGATCGATCGGGAAAAATTCGAAACTTTCGTAATTCGCCTCGAGCCGTCTCCGCGTGATGAAGTGGCGGACGCTATCGATAGGGCCTCCGACTCCACGATTGAAGTCGACCCGGAGAATCTTTCCGCCGCAAGAGAAGCGATCGCGAAACTGGAGTTGGATATCCTGTTTTTTCAGGACATCGGTATGGAGCCGCTCAGCTATTTCCTAGCGTT
>JBGPTG010000428.1:0-2407 GCA_041490545.1 Gammaproteobacteria bacterium | reverse complement strand
ACCTTGGTTTGCAACGAAGCTAAAGCCGACTGGATTTCCTGCGCTGCGATCCAGGGGAAGATCAAACAGCTGAACGGGCGCCTGGCTACCCTCGCTTCCGGGAACGTCGCGTACATCGACATCAACGCGGGCCTCGCCGGAAAAGGCGGACTGAAGGCTGAACTGACCTACGACGGCGTCCATCTCAATGGCGACGGCTATCGGATCTGGAAAAACGAAATCTCAAAATTTCTCCTGGCGGACTGAGCCGGGTACCCCGCTCGCCGCAAAGCCCTTCCCGATCCCCTCCGTCTTCTCAACCCCGTGAATGCCGGCATCAACCTCGTAAGATTTATCCTCGCGTTCAACGTCACCGCGTTTCACCTCTGGAATTCGCTCGCGCGGGGCGCCGGCCCGGTCGCAGTCATGGCATTTTTCTACCTCAGCGGATACGTCACTGCACAGACTGCACGAGAGGTCTATACCACCGCCAGGCAGGCCGGCGCGTACCTCCTGAACAGATTTCTCAGGATATATCCGCAATACATCGTCGCGGTATTGCTCAGCCTGGCAGCGGTCTACCGCTATCCGGAGGTGGCCGATCACATCAACGACTATATGAGTTGGCCTGACGGTTGGGTCGAATGGATTCCGCAATTTGCGATCTTCGGCCTATACGAAAGCAATGTACGGTTATTGCCGGCGGCGTGGGTGCTGAGTACCGAACTTTACTTCTACCTGCTGATAGGCCTGGTGACAGGGCACTCGAGAAATCTTACGGTCGCGCTGGTCCTTGTCAGCCTGCCCGTCGGTGCGCTTTGCGCGCTGCACATCCTGCCGTTCGATTTCTATGGGCACCCTGTCGGAAACGGTTTTGTCTTTGCCCTGGGGTCGATGACTTACTATTATCGCGACTCCATCCGCGTCAGCCGGCAGATTTTCGCGATCGCCTGTTCGGCATACCTCCTGCACACGTACGCCGTTCCCCTGCTGGGTGGCAGCGATCTGGACAACGGGAATATCGCGGGAAGTCTGGCTTCCTTCTCGCTGATCGTCGTTTACCTGGTGCGGAACGATTTCAAAAACAGGCGGATCGTGAATTTCGCCAATGTCCTGGGAAAGATTTCCTATCCCATGTTTCTTACGCACTGGACCGTATGCGTTTTCGTGAGCAGTCTTTTTTTTGGCGGCCTGGCCAGCTACGACGCCAAGACCGTTCTGGACGGTGCAGTCTATTTTCTTTCGATGTTCGCCGCGATCCTCGCCTGTTCCATGTTTTTCTACCAATTCATCGACAAACCCGTCGAACGGATCAGGCGGGCCATTCGATTGCGGGCGCAATCCCTGCCTTCATGACGCCTTTGTCGATCTGACCTGATCATTTCCCGCCGCCGCCCGGCAGGCGCAGCAGCCTGGCGGCATTGCCGAAATAGATCTTTCGCTTGTCGGCCTCGGGGAGCTTCAGGTCTTCGACCGATCGGATGCCTTCGCGGATGAACATCGGCCCGCCCTCGGGGTCGAACGGGCAGTCGCTCGCAAACACCACGCGGTCGGCGCCGAAGAAATCCAGCCCGCAGCGAAGAGCCGGGGCCGAGCCGCCGAGCACGGTGTCGCCGTAGAACATGCGGAAATACTCGATCGGCTTCTTCGACATGCGCTTCAGGACGTCCTCGTAGTTCTCGTCGGCGGTGCGGCTGCCGAGCTGCGCCCAGAGCGTTTCGGCGCGGCCGGCGAAATACGGGATCATCCCGCCGCAATGATGCGTGATGAGGCGCAGGTCCGGCAGTTTCTCGAAGAATCCGGAAAACACCATGCGCGACATGGCGACGCTGGTTTCGAACGGCCAGCCGAGCACCTGCCAGATCTCGTACTTGGACTTCTGTTCGCTCACATAGTCCGCGCGAGTTCCCGGCCGCGCCGGGTGCATCCACATCGGCACGTCGTGCTTCTTCGTTGCGCGCTCGAACACGGGAAAATACTCGGGATCGTCGAGGGGCTTGCCGTTGACGTTGGTGCAGATCTGCACGCCGCGCGCGCCGAGCTTGTCGATGGCGCGTTCCATCTCCTCCAGCGCCGCCGGCACGTTGTTCATCGGCAGCGACGCGATAAAACAGGGAAATTTCTTCGGCCATTTCGCCACCATGTCGGCCATGCCGTCGTTGGCGATGCGCGCGAGCTCGGGGGAAAGCTCCGGTCCCGCAAGCAGTTCGGGCGAGGGCAGCCCCAGCGTCAGCACCTGCTGCACGTCCGGAAATTTCTCATCGAGCATCTGCACGCGAGCCTCGATGTCCCAGAGCATGCGCAGGTTGCTCATGCGCTTGACGATGCCGGGGTCCTTCGAATGTTGTTTCAGCATCTCCAGATAGCGCATCGGAATGACGTGGTTGTAGATGTCGATTTTCATGTGCCGGAGGTCACTCGGAAAGTT
>JBGPTG010000427.1:0-2408 GCA_041490545.1 Gammaproteobacteria bacterium | reverse complement strand
TCTGAATCGGCCTTCTGAATGCTGTATCCCAGCCCGCGCACCGTGATGATCTCTACCCCTGCCGCCTCGAGTTTCTTGCGGAGGCGGTGCACGTAGACTTCGATCGCGTTGGTGCTCACATCCTCGCCCCACTCGCACAGGTGGTCGAGGAGCTGGGTCTTGCTTACCATTCGGCCGGCACGTTGCAGCAGTACCTCGAGCAGCGCGATCTCGCGGGCCGATAGATCGAGCGTTTCGCCGTTGATCTTGGCGACCTTGCCGACTTGGTCAAAGGAGAGATCGCCACTCTTGATGAGCAGCGGCACCGTGGAGGCAGCCCGTCGAGCAAGTGCCCGCACACGCGCCTTCAGTTCCTCCAGCGCGAACGGCTTGGCGATATAGTCATCCGCTCCGAGATCGAGACCTCGCACGCGTTCCGCGACGCCGTCCCGGGCAGTAAGGATCAGGACGGGTATCTCGCGACCGCGACCCCGCAACCGCTTGAGTACTTCCAACCCGCTCATCCCGGGGAGGCCCAGATCGAGAATCAGCAGGTCGAACTCAAAAGCGGCAACTGCGTGGTCGGCCTCGCCTCCAGTGTTGACACAGTCCACAGCGTAGCCCGAATCCCGCAAGCTGTGCGTCAGACCCTCAGCCAGAACCACGTCGTCCTCGGCAATCAGTATCCGCATCGCTCCTCCCGTTCGAGGTCGGCAGTTCCTGCCCCTCGGAGCCCACGATCTCGAAAATTCAGTTTAGCAAAGTCCGGGTGCGAAATCTCAGCGCCTGGACCAGGTGGCGCAGGCCAGAAGCGCAAAAAGAAACCCCGCCGAAGCGGGGCCTCTTGGGACGACTACTGCGGAGATAGCGGGGAAAAGAGCAGAATTCTGAAACCCCGCCTACGACACTACATGTCCATCCCGTCCATACCACCCATCCCGCCCATGCCGTGGGCGTGACCGCCACCAGCGGACTTCTTGTCTTCGACCAACTCAGCCACCATCGCCTCGGTGGTGAGCAGCAGCCCGGCAACGGAGGCCGCGTTCTGCAGCGCGGTCCGGCTTACCTTGGTCGGATCCAGCACGCCCATTTCCACCATATCGCCAAACTGTTCGGTCTGGGCGTTGAAGCCGAAGTTGCCTTTGCCTTCCGCAATCTTGTTCATCACCACCGAGGGCTCGGCGCCGGCGTTGGCCACGATCTGGCGCAACGGTTCCTCCAGGGCACGGCGTATGATCTTGATACCGGCCTCCTGATCGGGATTGTCGCCTTTGATCTTGTCCAGTGCGCCGCGGGCGCGGATGTAGGCAACCCCGCCTCCTGCGACAATGCCTTCCTCGACCGCCGCGCGGGTCGCATGCAGGGCGTCCTCGACGCGCGCCTTCTTTTCCTTCATTTCGACTTCGGTGGCAGCTCCGACCTTTATGAGCGCCACTCCGCCGGCGAGCTTGGCGACGCGCTCCTGCAGCTTTTCCTTGTCATAGTCGCTGGTGGCTTCGTCGATCTGGGTCCGGATGTTCTTGACCCGGGCCTCAATGGCTTTGGCGTCGCCGGCACCGTCGATGATGGTCGTTTCTTCCTTTGCGATTTCGATCCGCTTTGCACGGCCAAGATCTTTCAGGCCTGCCTTCTCCAGGTTCAAGCCCACTTCTTCGGCGATCACCTGGCCGCCGGCGAGGATTGCAATGTCCTCGAGCATGGCTTTGCGACGGTCGCCGAATCCCGGCGCCTTGACGGCGCAGGTCTTCAGTATCCCGCGCAGATTGTTCACCACCAGCGTGGCGAGCGCCTCGCCCTCGACTTCTTCGGCGATGATCAGGAGCGGCTTGCCGGACTTGGCCACCTGCTCGAGGATCGGCAGTAACTCGCGGATGTTGGAAATCTTCTTGTCGTGCAGGAGGATGTAGGGGTCCTCTAGCACCGAGATCTGTTTTTCGGCGTTGTTGATGAAATAGGGGGAGAGATAGCCGCGATCGAACTGCATGCCTTCCACGACTTCGAGCTCGTTCTGAAGCCCTTTGCCGTCCTCGACCGTGATGACGCCCTCTTTTCCAACCTTGTCCATCGCATCGGAGATGATCTTGCCGATCTCGAAGTCTGCATTGGCCGAAATTGCGCCGACCTGGGCAATTTCCTTGCTCGTGGTGCAGGGCTTGGAAAGCTTCTTCAGCTCCTCGACGACTGCAACGACGGCTTTGTCGATGCCGCGTTTCAAGTCCATCGGATTCATGCCCGCTGCGACGAACTTCATGCCTTCCTTGACGATCGATTGCGCCAGCACGGTCGCGGTGGTGGTGCCGTCGCCGGCGGTATCGGAAGTCTTGCTCGCGACTTCCTTCACCATTTGCGCACCCATGTTTTCAAACTTGTCCTTGAGCTCGATTTCCTTCGCTACCGACACACCGTCCTTGGTGATGGTCGGCGCGCCG
>JBGPTG010000426.1:0-2418 GCA_041490545.1 Gammaproteobacteria bacterium | reverse complement strand
GTTTTCCACCGTCACGAGCTTCAATCTGGGGTAGCGCTCCAGCACGCCGTAGAAAATGAAATCGAAGATCGCGTTGGTGACGTCCGCGAGCTTCAGGTTTACGCTGCCGCGGTAGTGCTCGATGCCTTTTCTTTCCTTGCTGTGATAGCTGTGGCCCGTCAGGATGTGCATGCTGACGGGTGCATCCAGGTCCTCGGCCGCCGCCCAGAATTTGTCGTAGTGGCTGGAATGAAAAGGCAGATCCGGATGCGGCGCCTGCCAGATCAACGCGCCCTTGAGCCCCGCTTTGCGGCAACGTCCCAGCTCCTTGACTGCATTGTCGACGTCATAAACGGAAATGGCCGGAACGCCGATAAGACGGTTCCGGTTCGCGCTGCAATATTCGATCAACCAGTCGTTGTAAAGGCGGAAGCAGGCTTCCTGCAGTCCGGCGTCCTTCAGAGCGTAGAGACTCAAGAGGAGCGTCGGATAGAGCACTTCGGCGCTGAGGCCGTCGACTTCCATCTCCTTGATCCGCGCGTTCGGATCCGATCCGCCCTCGCGCCGCTGGAATCCTTCGCCCAGTTTGTGCGGCGGAAACAGCGGCGCGGCGTCTCGATATTTTTCCGGCACTCCCTTCTTCCAGAGATCGACCGGCTCCATGACATGCGAATCCGCCGAAATGATGATCCCGTCGATCCCCAGCCCCCGACTGTCTGTCGCCCCCATGTTTGCGCCCTGCTCGACCGATCTGAGCTCGATCGTTTCGGGCGTCGGTTACTCGAAGAACTCGCCGTCGCGGACCACCACGGGAACGCGCTTGTTCTCCTTCGAATCGCCGGGCATCGGCTCGCCGCGGATATTGAGCCGGCCCGAAGCGTCCTGAAGTCCCACCCGGCAACCGATCCGCACCAGCACCAGCGGTTCCTTGCTGGTGGCCTCGAACCAGTAATACGCGCCGGCGGGCAGCATGATCCCCTCGTGCCTGCCGACATCCGTATGGCCTCCGTCGGCGTCGTAGTAGCGCGCGCTGCCCTGCAGCACGATGAAGGTGTGGTCTTCGTTGGGATGCGTGTGCAGCCCGTTTTCGCCGCCGGAGGCGTAGACCTTGAGGATCGCCCACATGTTGTCGGTCCTGGCCAGCATCGTGTTTGTGCGCCCCTGATCGAGCATCTGGGCGCGCATCTTGAAGAACGACGGCTTCTTCGCCGTCGCCTTGCTGGCCGCACGCGCGTTGCGGTGCTTGTCGTCCTGCTCGGTTGCCTGCATGGATCTCTCCTTCGTCGGGCGCGCGCCCCGCGAATCGACCAGCGCGCGAAACATCACGATGTTAGATTAGTGCGGTGTCAACCTCAAGTTTGGTCCTGTCCCTGGCGGTGCTGGCAACGGCCCTGCCCGGCTTCGCGCAAGATGAGTCGCCCGCACGGTATGACGGGCCGGATCGGACGCAGAGGCTGATTGCGGCGGCGCAAAAGGAAGGCTCGTTCACGCTGTACACGAGCTTTGCCGAAAAGGACCTGCCGCCCCTGACCGGCGCGTTCGAGAAAAGATACGGCGTCAAGGTCAGGGTCTGGCGTGCCGGGTCGGAGAAAGTGCTGCAGCGAACTCTCGCCGAAGCGGCGGCCAGGCGCTACGAGGTCGATGCGATCCACTCCTCGGCGCTCGAGATGGAGACGCTGCATCGGGAACAAATCCTGCAACCCGTCGCTTTGCCGCATTCGACGCAGCTGATCGCCGGCGCGCTGCGGCCGCATCGCGAATGGGTGGCGACCTACCTGTCGGTCTGGGTGCAGGCCTACAACACCACGCTGATCAAAAAGGAAGACCTGCCCGGGACTTTTCAGGACCTGCTCGACCCGAAGTGGAAGGGCAAGCTCGGCATCGAGGCCAACGTCCCGGAGTGGTACTCGACCGTAGTCCTGGATATGGGCGAAGAGAAGGGCATCAGGTTCTTCCGCGACCTGGTGGGCCGCAACGGCATCTCGGTGCGCACGGGGCATTCGCTGCTCAACAACATGGTCGTCGCCGGCGAAGTGCCGCTCGCGCTGACGGTCTACCAGTTCCTGCCCGGACCGGCGAAGCGCAAGGGCGCGGCGATCGACTGGTTCGTGCTGGAGCCGGCGGTCGCTCGCACCAGCGGTATCGGTATCGCGCGCCGCGCGCCGCATCCGAATGCCGCGCTGCTGTTCTACGATTTCATGCTGTCGACCGAAGCGCAAAGACTGATGCTGTCGATGGAATATGTCCCGACAAATACCGAGGTCCCTTCGCCGCTCACCCGGCAGCGCTTCACGCTGGTAGACCCGGCGGTCGCGCTCGATGAGAGAGACAAGTGGGCCAGGTCCTTCGAGGAGGTAATACTCAAGCGGGGTGGACAATGAGAGTTCTGCTCCCCGATTTGAAGTGCGTTTCCGCTGCTCTGGTTTTCGCCCTGTCGTC
>JBGPTG010000425.1:0-2458 GCA_041490545.1 Gammaproteobacteria bacterium | reverse complement strand
TTGGCATGCTCAAGGGACTCGATGCTGAGAAGTCTCCCGATGCCGAGGCTCTCGCCGCGTTCATCAGAGAGACCCTAAAGAGCGACGGGGGCGTCTAACCTGCCGATGAAGCTGACGAAGCCGGCCGCTTCGCGCCCGCCTGCGCAGCTTATCGGCCATACGTTAGCCGGACGGGAACGGCCGACTTTCTGTTGACATGAATATGGTTTATACACCATACTAGATACGCATGCCTACGGTCGTCGAAGGCGACTTCGAGTGGGATTCAGAGAAGGCCGCTTCCAATCTGGCCAAGCATGGTGTTTCCTTTCCAGAAGCGGCCACAGTTTCGCCGATCCTCTGGCGGTCTACCTCGACGACGGCTCGGGTCTTGGCAATATGGTCGTGATCGGAACATCTCTCCAAGAACACGTTCTTTGCGTTGTGCACGTGGAACGAGGCGAGCGGGATCGGATCATCAGCGCCCGGTCGGCCACGGCAGGTGAACGAGAAGTTTATGAATCGGGAGGTAGTCTATGAATCATGCAGCACAACGGCGAAGTCAATCCGAGATAGCGTCCGTGCGGGTGCTCGGTCGTGGCCTTCGAGCCCATCGAGGGGTGCATCTCACGATGCGAACATTGCGCGAGGCTGCGGGGAAGACGCAGATCGACGTTGCAGCTGCTTCCCAAATTAACCAGGCGGATGTTTCCCGGCTTGAAAGCCGAGAGGATTTTGACGACTACCAAGTGGCGACGCTGCGGCGTTACCTCGCTGCGCTTGGCGGACAACTTGAGATCGTCGGGGCTTTTGGGAACAAGAAAATTGTGATCAGCGGTGTTCGTTCAGAACAGTCTACCGCGGTGCCGGCTACCAAGGCGCTGCAGCCGACGAGCCGGAAGGCGCGCCGGCCAAGATCGACGCGCGCGAAGCCGGCTCGCGGCTGAGCGCCGATCGTTGATATGGCTGGATTCTGTCAACTGGGCAGATCTTTCCCGGCCTCACGGTCGTGAGTTCCTTTCTCAGCACGCTCTTTCCGTGCTGTCCGTGCTTCAGATCCGTCTGGTCGGCGACACCGCGTTTTAGCGACGGTTGACGCTGCTGATATCCGCGGGTTGGGTACCGCCCAGACTGTGGTTCGTCGCGGAGCTGCCTCGCCCTAGGCACGGACGTATCGGTGGTGCTGATGTCCATAACGGCTTCGAGGGTTCTCCACCTGGCCGCGATGCCGCCGACCTGACGGACCTGATCGTCGCGCCGTTATGCCGGCGGCGCGGGCACCTCCCGTGCGATCGCCCAGATGAAGCCGGTGAGCTCGCGCGCAATCGCGGTTGCGACCTTCGGCTTCGCTTTGCCGCGCGCCACCAGTCGACGGAAACGACCGGTCAGGCGCAGTTGCGCCTTCCACGCGATGTCACAGACGGTTTTCGGCAACGCTTCTTGCCGGTAGAGCATCTGCCGGCCGATGCGCGGCACGCCCTGATACGCCCACGCCGCTTCGGCGAGCAAGCGCCGCGCGTGCGGATTGCCGGCCTTGGTGATCCCGCCGCGGCGGACGCTGGGTCCGCTGGAGTACTCCGAGGGGACCAGGCCGAGGTACGCCATCAGCTCGCGCGGATGCGTGAATCGGCGAATGTCGCCAATCTCGGTGACCAGGCCCACGGCGGTGACAAACGAGACCCCGCGCAGCGCCTGCAATGCGTCCACCACGGGCGCCCACCGCCACGCGGGCGTGTGCTGCCGCAGTTGGTCGGTGAGCCGCTCCACGCGACGCTCTGTTTCGTCGATCGTGTCGCGATACTCCTGCAACGCGACGTGCTGCGGGGCGAGCGGGAAACTGAGATCGGCCAGCCAGCGGCGATACGGGCGCGTCCACCCCGCGCGGCCCGGATAGCGGCGCCCCTGGCGGAGCAAGAACGCCTTCAAGCGATGTTTGGCTTGGGTGCTCAGGCCGACCGCGTCTTCGCGCGCGCGCCCGAGATCACGCAGGGCCTCATCATCCGGCGTCGGAATGTAGATCGCCGTGAGCTCGCCGGCGCGGTGCAACCGGGCCAACGCGTCGCCATCGCGCCGATCGGTCTTGATCCGATCGCCGCTCCGCTTCGGCATGCTCGAGGGATTGACGACGACGCAGTCCTCCCCCTGGGCGGTGAGATACCGGTGGATCCCAAACCCACACGGCCCGGCTTCGTACACGAAGCGCAATCGTCGGTGCGGCGCCCGCAGCGCCCGGACGACCTTGGCGACCGCCTCCAGGTCTCCGGGAATCATCCCGTAGTGACGTACTTCGCCGTCTCGCCCCTCCTCGGCAAGCGAGACGTCGATCGATTCCTTGTGGACATCCATCCCCACGAACATGCTACGTTTCGCCATGACCTGCCTCCGTTGTATGTGGCTCTGCGCGTCACCCTCATCGGCGTCGCGTAACCCACGACTACTACGTGAGGCAGGTCTCTGCTCCAACAGCCATACTGTCTAG
>JBGPTG010000424.1:0-2473 GCA_041490545.1 Gammaproteobacteria bacterium | reverse complement strand
GTTCGCCCAGGTCGCCGAGCGATCGGGCCGCCTGATGGGGGAATTCCTGCAGCGCCAGAGCGGAGGAAAGGGCGTCGCGTTTACCGACGAGTTTGGCCTTGCCAAGGCATTCATGGATCTTTCCGCGCGCATGCTGGCGGAGCCCTGGAAGCTCGCCGAGGCACAGACCAGGATGTTCTGGGACTACGTCTCGCTGTGGCAGTCGACCGCTCTGAAAGCGATGGGCCAGGGGACAAACCCGATCGCCGAGCCCGCCCGGGGCGACAACCGCTTCCGCGACGCCGACTGGCAGGATCATTTTCTTTTCGACTACATCAAGCAGTCCTATCTGATCGCCGCACGTCACATTCACGACACGGTGTCTTCGGTCGAGGGCCTGCCCCAGGAGACGCAAAACCGCATCAACTTCTTCACGCGCCAGTATGTGGACGCGCTTTCACCCTCGAATTTCGCCCTGACCAACCCGCAGGTGTTGCGCGAAACCCTGCAGTCCGGCGGGCAGAACCTGCTGCGCGGCTTCAATAACCTCCTCGCAGACCTGGAGCGGGGCGGCGGCGAATTGCGCATCAGCATGACCGACGAGAACGCGTTCAAGGTAGGAGTGAACGTCGCTACCGCCCCGGGCAAAGTCGTGTTTCAGAACGACCTGATGCAGCTCATCCAGTTCTCCCCGAGCACCGAATCGGTGTTCAGGCAACCCTTGCTCATCATGCCGCCGTGGATCAACAAGTACTACATCCTGGATCTGCGCGAGAAGAATTCGTTCATTCGCTGGGCGGTGGGCCAGGGACACACGGTGTTCGTGATTTCCTGGGTCAATCCCGACGAGAGTTACGCGCAGAAGAGTTTCGAGGACTACATGTTCGATGGCCCGCTCGCGGCGCTCGATGCCATCGAGCGCGCCACCGGCACCCGGGACATCAACCTGATCGGCTATTGCCTGGGCGGAACCCTGCTCGGGGCGACGCTTGCCTGGATGGCGGCAAAGGACGACCGCCGCGTCGCCTCGGCCACCTTTTTCGTGTCGCTGCTCGATTTCTCGATTCCCGGGGAGCTGGGCGTTTTCATCGACGAATCCCAGATCGAGAACCTGGAGCGCCGCATGAGCGAGCGCGGCTACCTCGAAGGCTCGGAGATGGCCGCCACCTTCAACATGCTGCGCGCCAACGATCTGGTCTGGTCGTTCGTGATTCACAACTACCTGCTCGGAAAGGATCCGTTCCCGTTTGACCTGCTCTACTGGAACTCCGATTCGACGCGCATGCCGGCGAAGATGCACAGCTTTTACCTGCGCAGCATGTACCTGCAGAACCGGCTCAAGGAACCCGGTGGTGTCACCCTCGGAGGGGTACCGATCGATTTGCGCAAGATCACCGTCCCTGCGTATTTCGTTTCCACCGCCGACGATCACATTGCGCCGTGGAAGTCCACCTACAAGGGCGCCCGACTCCTCGCCGGCCCGACCCGATTCGTTCTAGGGGGCTCGGGGCATATCGCCGGGATCGTCAATCCGCCGTCGGCGAACAAGTACGGATTCTGGACCAACCCGGAGTTGCCAGAGACTGCCGAAGCCTGGCAGGCCACAGCCGCCAAGCAGGAGGGATCGTGGTGGAGCGACTGGCAAGAATGGATCGCCGGTCGTAATGGGACCGAGCGCGTACCCGCACGCGTCCCGGGTGCGGGCGGCTTGAAGGTGATCGAGGACGCGCCAGGATCCTACGTCAAGCTGCGCATCGGGGCCAGGCAAGCGTAGCCGGATTCCCGGTTGCTGCCGCTCATCGGATCAGGTTGCGGGGTTTGCGCGGAGCGCGCGCAAACACGCTGTCGTACAGCCAGCCCGGCAAAGACCGGAACGCGCACGAGACCAGCGCCATCTGCCAGGGAATGACCGCCAGCCGCCGCTTCCGGGAAATCACGCGCGCGATGCGCCGGGCTGCCTCGTCCGTCTCGAGTATAAAGGGCATGCGATAGCGGTTCACCGCAGTCATCGGCGTGCGCACGTAGCCGGGGCAGACCGTGACGACCGAAACGCCCGACGGGTGCAGCTCGACGCGCAGACTTTCCAGATACGTCATCGCGGCCGCTTTGGACGCGCTGTAAGCGCCCGCACCCGGCAAGCCGCGAAATCCGGCGACGCTGGCGATTCCCGCGAGAGTGCCGCTGCGGCGCTCGCGCATCGACTCGATGAAAGGCTGAAAGGTCGCCGCCATGCCGTACACGTTGGTGTCCATCACGTTGCGGAACGCCGCGAGATCGTCGGATCTCTCGGTGGACGTGCCCACGCTGATGCCGGCGTTGGCGATGACGATATCGGGAGTGCCGAACCTCGCGGTGAAATCCCGCGCCGCCTCCCGCACCGATGCGGCATCGGTGACGTCCACTTGGTAGCTTGCGCCCTTCCCGCCCAGGCGGGTGAGGAGCGCGCCGACCATTCCGGCGCGCCTCGCGCACAGTCCGAGGAGCGCACCCTGAC
>JBGPTG010000423.1:0-2478 GCA_041490545.1 Gammaproteobacteria bacterium | reverse complement strand
CATGACCGAGCTGATGCAATTCACGCGCATGACCGGCGACATGGTCAAGGCGATGCGCAGCTGCCCGCAGCCGATCGTTTCGGCGATCGACGGGGTCTGCACCGGGGCGGGCGCGATGATCGCCTGCGGGTCGGACATGCGTTTCGGCACCGCTCGCAGCAAGCTGGCTTTTCTCTTCGTGCGCGTGGGCCTCGCCGGCGCGGACATGGGCGCGTGTACCTTGTTGCCGCGGCTCATTGGCCTCTCGCGTGCATCGGACCTGCTCTTCACCGGAAGAGTGATCGGCGGCGAGGAGGCCGAGCGTTTCGGTTTCTACAATCGTCTGGTGGAACCCGAACGCGTGCTCGAGGAGGCGACCGCCATGGCCGCGAGCCTCGCCGACGGTCCCAACTTCGGGCACGCGATGACCAAGACCATGCTGGTCCAGGAATGGAGCCACGGCCTCGCCGAATGCATCGAAGCCGAGGCACAGGCGCAGGCGATCTGCATGAAGACCAGGGATTTCGAGCGCGCCTATCACGCCTTCGTCGCCAAGCAGAAGCCCGTGTTCGAGGGCAACTGATGTCCGATTCAAGCTTCCTCGCCTGGCCGTTTTTCGACGACGGCCACCGCGACTTCGCCGCCCGGCTGGAGCGCTGGGCCGCGCACGCTGTGCCGCCGCTTCTCGCCGGTGCGGAGGGAAACTCGGAGGAGGTCTACGCCTGCGTGGCGCGGCTGGTTGCCGAACTCGGCAAGGCGGGATGGCTGCGTGCCTGCGTGCCCGCGGCGTACGGCGGACTGCGCGAGCAGGTCGACGTGCGCAGCCTGTGCCTCGCCCGGGAGATCCTCGCCAGGGTCTCGGGACTCGCCGACTTCGCTCTGGCGATGCAAGGCCTGGGGAGCGTCCCGATTTCGCTTTACGGCAGCGACGAGCAGAAGCGCGCGTATCTGCCGCGCGTCGCGGAGGGCACGGCGATCGCCGCCTTTGCGCTGTCGGAACCCGAGGCGGGATCGGACGTCGCCGCGGTCTCGACGACGGCGGTGCGCGACGGCGACGGCTGGCGTCTCGACGGAATGAAGACCTGGATTTCCAACGGCGGGCTCGCGGACTACTACGTCGTGTTCGCCCGGAGCGGCGAAGCGCCCGGAGCGAAGGGATTGTCGGCCTTTATCGTCGATGCCGGCGCGCCCGGACTGGATACCTCCGGAAGAATCGAGACCATCGCCCCCCACCCGCTGGGGACGCTGCGCTTCAGCGATTGCCGCGTGCCAGCGCACCGTCTGCTGGGGCAGCCGGGCGAGGGATTCAAGATAGCCATGGCGACGCTCGACGTGTTCCGCTCGACCGTCGGCGCGGCGGCGCTGGGATTCGCGCGGCGCGCATTCGGCGAAGCGACGCAACGGGCGCGCGAGCGCCGCATGTTCGGTCGCGTCCTGGCGGATTTCCAGCTTACCCAGAGCAAGGTGGGCGAGATGGCGATGTCGATCGACGCCTCGGCGCTGCTCATCTACCGCGCCGCCTGGACGAAGGACGTCGTCGGCGGGCGCGTCACGCGCGAGGCTTCGATGGCGAAACTGTTCGCCACCGAATCGGCGCAGCAGGTGATCGACGCCGCTGTGCAGATGTTCGGAGGCCTGGGCGTGGTTCGCGGCATGGCGGTCGAGCGGCTCTACCGGGAGATTCGCGCGCTGCGCATCTACGAAGGCGCGAGCGAAGTGCTGAAGCTGATCATCGGCTCCAAGGCACTGGAGGCAGTAACCGGAGACGGCCACACAGCCTGACTTGCCGATGATACCGAAGGTCCACGGAGCATTCGATCTGATCATTCATGAGGAGAGCGCGATGACGAAACACCACGTGAGTTTGGCGGTACTGGCGATGGTCTGTCTGGGCGCGACGACGGCGGTAGCACAGGAGTCGATCAAAGTCGGGATGGTGGTCGAAATGAGCGGTCCGTTCGCCGATATCGGCCGGCAGATCATGAACGGCGCTCGAGCCTACGTGAAGGCCAACGGCGACACGGTCGCGGGCCGCAAGGTCGAGCTTGTGGTGAAGGACACGACGGGAATGGCGCCGGACGTGGCAAAAAGGCAGGCGCAGGAACTGATCACCAATGACAAGGTTGATTTCCTGGCGGGCTTCGGGCTGACGCCCAACGCGCTGGCGGTCGCGCCGCTCGCGACCGAGGCGAAGAAGCCCATGATCGTCATGAACGCGGCGACTTCGATCATCACCACGCGTTCGCCCTATATCGCCCGCGTATCCATGACGCTTCCGCAAGTGACTGCGCCGCTCGCCACCTGGGCGATCAAGAACGGGATCAAACAGGTCTATACGCTGGTTTCCGACTACGGTCCGGGAATCGACGCCGAGATGCAGTTCAAGAAGACGTTCACGGCGGCGGGCGGGCAGATCGTCGGCGAAGTGCGCACGCCCCCGAACAACCCGGAGTTCGCGCCCTTCCTGCAGCGGATCAAGGACGCGCGGCCCCAGGCGGT
>JBGPTG010000422.1:0-2514 GCA_041490545.1 Gammaproteobacteria bacterium | reverse complement strand
TGGGGATACCCTACACCGGCTCCGGCGTCATGGCGAGCGCGCTGGCGATGGACAAGTGGCGCACCAAGCTGGTGTGGCAGGCGTGCGGCGTTCCGACACCTCGCAGCGAGCTGCTCGCGAGCGGGAGCGATTTCCCGGTGGTTGCGGCGCGCGTCGGACTGCCGCTGATGGTGAAGCCGGCCAACGAAGGTTCCTCGATCGGCATGACCAAGGTCAAGAGTGCCGACGATTTCCCCGACGCCTACGCGCTTGCCGCCCGGTACGACCGGCTGGTCATCGCCGAATCCTTCGTCGATGGCGTCGAGCTCACCGCGGGAATGCTGGGAGACGCGCCGCTGCCGCTCATCCGGCTGGAGACACCGCGCGAGTTCTACGACTACGCGGCCAAGTACACCGCCGACGATACCCGCTACATCATCCCTTGCGGTTTGCCGCCCGACGCCGAGCGCGTCATCCAGTACGAGGCGCTGCGCGCCTTCCGGGCGCTCGGTTGCAGCGGCTGGGGACGCGTCGACCTGATGCTCGACCGTTCCGGCAAACCCTACTTCCTCGAGGTCAACACTTCCCCGGGGATGACCGACCACTCTTTGGTGCCCATGGCCGCCCGCCATGCGGGAACCTCGTTCGAGGATCTGTGCGTCCGCATCCTCGAGCTCGCGCAAACCGCCGATCGTGGAGCCGCCCGTGTGGGATAGTCCGCGCCTGCTCAACGCCGCGGCGAACGGCCTGTTCGCGCTCGCACTCGCACTGCTCGCTTATGGCGGCGGGCGACTGCTGATCGAATCCCGCGCATTCCCGTTGCGCACCGTGCGCGTGCAGGGCGAACTGCAGCACGTCGCCCAGGCCGACGTGGTGCGCGCCTTACAGGGGAAGGTGAGAGGCACCTTCTTCACCGCGGACCTGGAGGGGATCGGCGGTCTGTTCCGGACAATTCCCTGGGTGCGCCGCGCCGACGTGCGCCGCCAGTGGCCGGATCTGCTGGAGGTGACGCTCGAAGAGCACGTCGTCCTGGCGCGCTGGGGGCAGGGCAAGGATGCGCCCCTGGTCAACACGCACGGCGAGTTGTTCACGGGGCGCAGCGACGCGACCTTGCCGCTGTTCTCCGGCCCGGCAGGTGCCGAAGGCGAGATGGCGCGCCGTTACGAGGCGTTTCGCGGCCTGCTCGCGCCGCTCGAACTCCAACCGCAGAGGGTCGCGCTCAGCCCGCGTTTTGCCTGGCAGCTGAGGCTCTCCAACGGGCTTGCGGTGCAGCTCGGGCGCGAGTCGGAAAAGGACGGCCTTGAAGATCGTCTAGCGAAATTCGCCGCTGCGTACCCGCAAACGCTCGGAAAGCTTGGGCGTGACATCGACTACGTGGACCTGCGCTATCCCAACGGATTCGCGCTGCGGGTCCCCGAATCCCAAAAACCCGACTTCAGGAAAGCCCTGCGGAAGCGAGCCTGACATGGCCAGGGAAAACAAGAATCTCATCGTCGCGCTGGACATCGGCACCTCGAAGGTCATTGCCATCGTCGCGGACCTGATGCCCGACGGACGCATGGACATCATCGGAATGGGCAGCCACGAATCCAAGGGGCTGAAGAAGGGCGTGGTCGTCAATATCGAGGCGACGGTCAGCGCCATTCAGCGCGCGCTGGAGGAGGCCGAGCTGATGGCCGACTGCAAGATCGAGCGCGCCTTCACCGGGATCGCGGGCAACCACATCAAGAGCTTCAACTCGACCGGGATGGTGGCGATCAAGGACAAGGAGGTCACGCCGCTCGACGTGCAGCGCGCGATCGAGACTGCGCGTGCGATGCCGATCCCGACCGATCAGCAGGTGCTGCACATTCTCACGCAGGAATTCATCATCGACGGCCAGGACGGCGTGCGTGAACCGCTCGGCATGAGCGGCGTGCGGCTCGAGGTGAAAGTGCACATCGTCACTGGCGCAGTCTCGGCGGCGCAGAACATCGTGAAGTGCGTACGCCGCTGCGGGCTTGAAGTGAACGATCTGATCCTGCAGCCGCTCGCCTCCTCGCTCGCCGTCCTCACCGAGGACGAAAAGGAGCTTGGCGTATGCCTGGTGGACATCGGCGGAGGCACTAGCGACATCGCCGTGTTCCGCGAAGGGGCGATCCGCCACACGGCGGTCGTGCCCATCGCCGGCGACCAGATGACCAACGATATCGCCATGGCGCTGCGTACGCCGACCGCCGAGGCCGAGGAACTTAAAGTGCGCCACGGCTGCGCGCTCCGGCAGCTCGCGGAGGCCGGACAAATGATCGAGGTCGCCGGCGTCGGCGACCGGCCGCCGCGAATGCTGTCCCGGCAGACGCTCGCCGAAGTGATCGAGCCCCGCGTCGAGGAACTCTACTCGCTCATCCAGCAGGTGCTGCGCGACTCGGGCTACGAGGAACTGCTTTCCTCCGGCGTGGTGCTCACTGGCGGCTCGTCGGTCATGCAGGGCATGGTCGAGCTCGGCGAGGAGATATTCCACATGCCGGTGCGGCTGGGCATACCGCGCTACTCCGG
>JBGPTG010000421.1:0-2588 GCA_041490545.1 Gammaproteobacteria bacterium | reverse complement strand
TAGAAGCCGGTGATGCAATGGATGGTCGTGCTCTTCCCCGCGCCGTTGGGGCCGAGGAGGCCGAAGCACTCGCCCGCGCGCACCTCGAACGAGACGTCGCAGACCGCTTCGAGCGAGCCGCCGTCCCGGGTGCGGTAGTGCTTGGCGAGGCGGGAGACGCGAAGGGGGGCGGCGTCGGACATGTTTCGTCAGATCATACTCGACCCGGACCCGGCGCCTTTGACAAGCCTGTGGCCACCGCCTACCATCCCTCGCGCATTCCGCGCCGGGATACATGTCATGCAATCGATCTCCACATTCGGCAGCACTGTCGGCAAGCTGCTCGATGAACGCAAGCAAACCCTCGCGATCGCCGAATCGTCCGCCGGCGGCCTGATCGACGCCGCGCTCGTGGCGGTGCCGGGAGCCTCCGCCTGGTATCTCGGCGGCTGCATCGTGTATACCGGCGCGAGCCGCGCCGCGCTCCTCGGCATCACGCGAGAGGACATGGCGGGCCTGCGCCCGTCGACCGAGACGTTCGCGAAATTGCTCTCCGAGCGCGTGCGCGAGCGCCTCGGTGCGACCTGGGGCTTGAGCGAAACCGGCGCGAGCGGGCCTGCCGGCAACCGCTACGGCGATGCACCCGGCCATGCCTGCATCGCCGTCAGCGGCCCGGTCGAAGCGGCGATCACCGTCGAGACCGGCAGCGCCGACCGCGAGGCGAACATGTGGGCGTTCGCGCGCCGGGCCATCGAATTGTTCGAATCCTGCCTGCGCAAAGCCGCATGAACAAGCGCGCATCGACCCACGCCGCCATCGACGATCCCCGGCGCCGCCGGATCGCCATAGCCCGCGCCGGGTCTTAACATTTCGATACCAAATGTTGCAGTCGCACAGCTTTCCCGCGCGCACAATGCAACGGCACCATAACCTCTGAGGAACCGTCATGAACAAAGCGCTATATCTCGCACTCGCCGTCATCGGCACCACCACCGCCGCCATCGCGCAGCAAGCCACGCCGCCCGCCGGCGGCCAGAATTTCGCGCAAAGAAAGGAGCAGATGCTCAAGCGCATGGACGAGCGCATGCAGGCGATGCAGAAGACCCGCGACTGCCTGGTACAGGCGCAGGACGAGAATGCCGCTCGCGCCTGCCGTCCCGCGCGCCGACCCGGCGGGCCGGGAGGCTACATGGAGCGCAGCGGGAAGTAGCCGGGAGCTGTCTCACCAAGCTCACCCCAAGGCCGGGTAACATGGGCGCATGACCGAACGCAAGCGCTCCCAGACCAAGGCGTACCAGAATCAGGGCTTCCTCGACAGCAAGGACGCTCGGGCGCTTCGCATCCTGTCGGAGTACCTCGAACCGAAAAGCCGCTTCGACCACCACAAGGTCGACGACACCATCGTCTTCATGGGCTCGGCGCGCATCCGTTCGCGCGAGGACGCCGAGGAAATGCTGGAGAAGGCAAAGGCCGGCAAGGACCGGGAACGGGCGGAGATGGCACTCAAGATGTCCGCCTACTACGAAGCCGCCCGCGGGCTCGCTTCGCGCCTCACCGTCTGGTCGAAGCAGCTCGACCACGAGGAGCGCCGCTTCGTGGTGTGCACCGGCGGCGGCCCCGGCATCATGGAAGCGGCCAACCGCGGCGCGGCCGAGGCGCACGGCATGAACGTCGGCCTCACCATCTCCATCCCGGTGGAAGAATTCGACAACAAGTACGTCACGCGCGAGCTCGCGTTTCACTTTCATTACTTCTTCATGCGCAAGTTCTGGTTCGCGTATCTGGCGAAGGCGGTGATCGTGTTCCCGGGCGGCTTCGGGACGCTCGACGAACTGTTCGAGCTGCTGACGCTGGTGCAGACGCGCAAGATGCGAAAACCCATGCCGATCGTGCTCTTCGGCACCGAGTACTGGCGCGAAGTCATCGACTTCGACGCCCTCGCGCGCCACGGCACGATCGACGTCAAGGACATCGAGCTCGTGCACCGCACCGACTCGGTGGACGACGCCTACGAGTGGATCGTGCGGCAGCTCGCGGAAAAGGCGCTGGGGCAGCCGGGGGCGACGTTGTAGTCGACTGCACCATGTTGCTTCATCAAGCTCGATACATTCTCGTTCGGATCCACCCGTGGGTCATATGGCTTCAACACCCGATAGAGAAACGGAAGTGTTGACGCCGACCAGGCAGTACTGCCGGGCGAGAGGATGGAAGCTGCAGCTGCCGTCGCGCTCGATCCGCTGCAGGAGATCGACCTCCCAGGTGAGGTAGTCCTGCATCGCTGCAGCCTGTCCTACGCCCGCTCACGTGGCCCGCTGCGGCGCCATCTGCTTCACTGCGCCGGTCTTCGGGTCGAAGCTCGCGCGCGCGATGCGGTCGAGATTGGTGCCGGTGACGCGCACGAAGCGCGATCCGTCCGGGTAGTCGATCGAGTGAATCGCGCCGTCCTGGAAGATGCCGGCCTGGCCGGGGTTCAGCCGGTATTTCTTCGTGACTTTGAGCTTTGCCTTGTCCGGATCGGAGCCGCCGTCGACGCGATCGTATTCGATCATGTCGGTATACGAGGCTGCCTGCCCGTAGATGGCCCAGGATGCGCCGTGATCGTGCGGCGG
>JBGPTG010000420.1:0-2598 GCA_041490545.1 Gammaproteobacteria bacterium | reverse complement strand
GGCCGCCCGGGCCGATTGCTGGCTGCAAGTCCGCCCCGTGACAGACGGCGCGTTGGGCCTCGGACTGCTGAACGTAATCCTGACCGAGGAGCTTTACGACCGCCCGTTCGTCGAGCGATGGACCAATGCGCCCTTCCTGGTTCGTGGGGATACCGGCGACCTCCTCGATGTCGGTGAGAAAGGAACACCCGCGTATCTAGTTTGGGATAAGGAGCGCAATGCGTCGTGCCCACCCGACGAATCCAAATGGCCTGCCCTGACCGGGTCCTACGAGGTGAACGGGATCCCGGTCCGACCCGCCTGGGAACTGCTACTGGCGCGGGTCCGAGAATACACGCCCGAACGCGTGGCGGAGATCTGCTGGGTCCGACCGGAGAAAATTGTTGAGGCGGCGCGCCTGTTCGCAACCCATAAGCCGGCTGTCATCCAATGGGGCAATGCGCTGGACGTGCAGGGGGTGAACAACTCCCAGGCGATGCAGACCGCGATCTTGCTCATGGCCGTGACGGGCAACCTGGATAGGCCCGGCGGGATGGCCATCTGGGAGCACGGTCCTTTCGTCGACCCGTTTGGGCCGGAACATGAACGGCCTGACCTACTGCCTGAAAATTCCCGCCAGATGCTGGCCGATTACGGCGCGCGCGAGTTCCCGCTCCTGGGTGCTACGCACGGCTCACTGGTGAACGAGGCCATCGTCAATGGCAGTCTGCCGGTGCAGGTCCTGTTCATCATCGGGCACAACTTTCTCCTGACTGCCGAAAATACGGAGATGTGTCGCCAGGTGATGCACAAGGTGCCGTTCTCGGTCACCTTCGATCTGTTCATGACGCCGACGGCCGCCTTGTCCGATCTGTTTCTTCCGGTAACGATGTGGCTTGAACGCAATCAGCTCACGACCCCCTACACCCGTTTCGGGCAGTTTGCGCGCGTCAAGGTCGTTGACCCCCCCGGCGAGTGCCGCGACGACGAGGACATCCTCCTGGAGCTCGCCCATCGGCTGGGTCTGCACGAAGCCTTTCCCTGGAATACGGTGGAGGAATATCTCGACTGGCGGCTCGCCGGCACAGGAAAAACGTTTCGTGAATTGAAAGAGGAGGGGCAATACCTCCATCCGCAACACTACCAGAAATATGAGACGGACTACTTCCGTAAGGGAGGGGGGTTTCCAACGCCCACCGGACGCGTCGAGGTGTACCAGACCACGTTCAGGAAGAACGGTCATGACCCGTTTCCCTTCTACGTCGAGCCGGTAGAGGAGTCCCCATTCAACGCGGAGTTGGCCAAGGATTATCCCTTCCTTTCGACCACCCGCAGGACGCCCTACTTTTTCCACTCCGAGCACCACCAGATCCCCGAGCTTCGGAAATTCAACCCGGATCCCCTGGTGGAGATCAACCGCAAGGCGGCCGAGGAATTGGGCATCTGCGACGGGGACTGGGTCTGGATCGAAACGCGCAAAGGGCGCATCCGCCAAAAGGCCAAACTCATTGACGGCATCCACCCCCGGGTCATCTGCAACCAACACGCCTGGTGGTATCCCGAGCGCGAGGGTCCGGAGTACGGTCTCTGGGAGAGCAGCCTGAACGTTCTCACGCGCAACGACCGTGGCCAGGGATTCGACCCGATCTACGGAGGCCCTCAGCTCAGAGGGTTTCTGTGCAAGATTTATCGCGCTGAAGAAGCACCCTAGATGTGAAAAGCCCTGTGTGTACTGAAAACCTCATCCGCATTGATTAGTCGAACGAATCGCCTAACGTCAGCGCACCATGATTGCGCTGCTGTGTTTCGTAATTGCTGCCTTGGTCGCGCCATTCAAGTCGAAGAGCCGACTTGAGGCAGAAAATGCGATTCTCCGACATCAGTTGATCTTACTGCGGCGTAAGGTGCAGGGCAGGGTCCGGCTGACGAATGGTGATCGCTGGTTCTTGATACAGCTATATCGATGGTTCCCGTCGATTTTGCAGGTCCTCACGATCATCCAGCCTGAGACCATCGTGCGGTGGCACCGGGCTGGCTTTCGCTGCTACTGGCGTTGGAAGTCGCGCCCGCGGGGAGGGCGGCCCCAGATCGAGACAGACCTGCGTGCGCTGATCCGGCGGATGAGCATGGAGAACCCGCTTTGGGGAGCGCCGCGCATCCATGGCAAACTGCTCAAGCTCGGGTTTGAGGTCGCGCAGTCGAGCGTCGCCAAGTACATGGTCAAGCGGCGTGGACCGCCAAGTCAGGGGTGGCGCACCTTTCTGCGCAACCACGCGCCGGACATCGCTGCCATGGACCTGTTCGTCGTTCCGACCATTGGCTTCGACCTGCTCTATGCCTTCGTCATCGTCCGTTTGGGCCGCAGAGACCTGGTCTGGATCAACGTCACAACAAACCCGACGGCTGAATGGATCGCACGCCAGTTAACCGAGGCATTTCCTTGGGATGTGGCGCCGCGCTACCTCATCCGCGATCGGGATCGGATCTACGGCAGCATTGTCGCACGCCGAATGCGCGCCTTGGGCATCCGGGACAAGCCCATCGCGCCGGCCTCGCCTTGGCAGAATGGCTTTGCCGAACGGTTGATCGGATCGATCCGGCGCGAGTGTGTGGATCATT
>JBGPTG010000419.1:0-2605 GCA_041490545.1 Gammaproteobacteria bacterium | reverse complement strand
CGAGCAGCTGGGGTTTCGCAAGGTCATCGACACGACCTTCATGATGGCGACCTCCATCTCGGGCAACCCCGACCCGGAGGACCTGCGCAAGTATTTCCGCGCCCTGCGCCGCGCGCAGCGCGACATCGACCTGAGGCCGGAGCTCTACACGCATTACTACAAGAAGGAGTTCCCGGCGCGGTTCACATCCCAGATGGATACCCGGCGCTGGGGTCCGGGCGAGCGCATTGTGTTCGAGCCCTACACCAAGGAAGTCTTCGACCAGTCCTTCAAGTGGATCGCCGACCGCGGCATCTTCGCCGACGGCGACATGGGCCCGGGGCGCTACGAGGATGCGGTGATTTCGCTCGCGGCGTAGATCGACCGGCAGTCCCTCGCGCTGCGACTGGCCCTGCTCAAGCAGGCTCGAAGTTCTGTCCGAAAGCCTCGGGAGGCTTCGGCCCCCATACGTACAGCGAATCCTCGGCCGGATAGTTGGTCGGCTTCCAGTTCGAATCCGCCGGGATGTAGTCGATATCGCAGAAGTACTCCGCCATGCTGTTCCAGGGATCGCGGATGTAGTGGAAGAAATTCGAGCCGATGACATGGCGGCCGAATCCCCAACCGTCCTTGTAGCCTTTGTCGAGCAGATTGCAGGCACCCATGCCGATCTCGTCGACATTGCCGACCTCGAAGCTCGCGTGGTGGTAGCCCGGGCGGTCCGAAGCGATGAATCCGAAGATATGGTGGTCGCTGCCGCCGTGCCCGCGCATGAAGGCGACGATGCCCTGGGCGCGGTCGGAAAGCTGCAATCCCACCACGCGCGTGTAAAAGTCCACCATCTTCTCGAACTGCGGCGTGAAGCGCAGCGTGTGGCCAAGACGGGTCGGCCGGATGGGAACGTCGCGCTTCGGGTGACCCGGGACGCCCGACCGATTCAAGTGGCCGGGATTGTTGATTTTCCACTCCGGCGCGCTGCGCCACTTCGCCGGCTCGGCCACGCGCACGTTCACGAGCAAGCCGTCGGGATCGCGGAACCAGAGGCCCTCGAGCGGCGTCTCCTCGGGTGCGTCGACGAGCTTGGTGGCGTTCTGCACGAGGCGCTTTTTCAGCCCTTCCAGGCCTTCGGCGTGCGTGCCAAAGGAAACGTGGTGCTGCTGCTTCTTCCTGCTCTCGACGAGAATCACCTGGTCCTGCTCGCGGCCGTGGCAGCGCATGACGATGCGCTTTCCCTCCTCGCGGCCTTCCATTCCGAAATCGGTGTAGAACTTCTTGCCAACCGTAGGATCGGGCACTCCCAGCGCCACGTGCTGCAGATTGCGGACTGTCATTGCCTGCCCTCCTCCTCGATACGATTTGGCCTGGGCAATTGTAACGCCAAGCAACGCCCGTCTGGTTCCGACTCCGTCGCGGACATCGCCTATACTTGAACAGCCATTTCATTGCGCGAGGTAAACATGCCGACCACCTCCACTCTTCCGCGCGTCAAAGTCGCTCCGAAAGGCATGGGGCTGAACGACTTCGTCGCCTACGAGGAGGGGTTCTACACCGATGAAGGCATAGACGTAGAACTCGACTGGAAGACCTTTCGCGGCACCCAGTCGAGCTGGAAGAAGTACGACTACTTCCAGCGGCCGCAGGACAAACCCTATACCGAGGGCGAGGCCGAGCAGGTCGTCCAGTGCGCCTGCCTGTGGGGGACGATCAGCAACGCGAGCGCCGGCATGGGCCGCATGGTGGCCGACTGCCACGGCATCTCGCCCTGGTCGATCTTCGTTCGCCCGGAATCGAAGATCCGCAGGCCCGAAGACCTGAGGGACGTTCCGATCGCCGTCGGCATGCGCGCCGGGAGCCACTTCAACGTGCCCTTCCGCCTGGAGAAGATCATGCCGCTCGAGCACATCAAGACGGTCAACGTGGGCGGCTTCGGTGCGCGCTTGAGCGCGCTCCTCAACGGGGAGATCGAAGCGGCAAGCCTGCTGCCGCCGCAGATCGACATGGCGAAGCAACTGGGCCTTCGCGAAATCATCGCCGACGAGTTCCACACGCTGTGGTGGGTGCCGGAATCCGCGCCGAGGGACGAAGTGCGCGGATACCTGCGCGCGCTCGACCGCGCCGAGCGGGCGCTCGAGGCCGACCTGCCGAAGTACCTGCCGCTGTGGAAGCACTGCGTCCCACCCGAATTCCAGGACCGGGAATGGGACTACAGCCGCTTCTCCCGCGGCGAGCGCTTCGTCTACAAGCCGATCCCTCGTGAGGAGTTCGAAGGCGTGTTCGAACAGGTCAAGCGCTGGGGTCTCGATCAGCACCTCAAGGAACGCTCGTTCGAGAACCTGATCTACCGCGCTGCACCGTAGACGCCTTCCGCAGCCTTCGGTGTGCGCTCTATAGCCATGCGCGAGCCGCGTATCCCGCATGGCGATGATGGGACGCTGCCCACTATCGCGGCAACCTCTCCACTTCCTTGTACTTGCGAATTCGGTCGCGTATTCTTGTGGCTGCACGCTGGAGCATCTCAGCGAACTGGCGCCGAGGAGGAAATCTGACGTGACTTGAACGGCTTTCGCGGGCGGATCCGGGTCTCTCCGGCAAATCAACGAGTAAAACACCGCTTGCGAGCCAAAGG
>JBGPTG010000418.1:0-2631 GCA_041490545.1 Gammaproteobacteria bacterium | reverse complement strand
GCGAGGAGCGTTGCCCGGGGCCGCGTGCACCGGTGGGGCCGCGGTGACAGGCGTCGCGGGCGGGCGGCTCGCGGGGGCGTGGAATTCGGGGTGTGCTTCGCCGCTTCGCGGCGCCGCGGGATTGGAGAACAGACTGCGCCCGCCGGGGCGGCCCTCGTCGGCCTTCGGATTCGAGCGGGCCTCCGTCCCGGGCGCCTTCGGACGCAGATGGGCGTCGTGCACCTCCGGACGGTTCAGCGAGCTGTTGCGGCTTGCCGGGGCCAGCGGACCCTGCCACTGGGAATCGCGCCGCTGGCCGGCTTGCGCGGTGCCGCCGAATCGCTGCTGCACCGACGCGATGCGATACGGCACGCCCCGGCGGTGGCCCGGATCGTGCTGCCATACGACCGGCTGTCCGGTTCTCACGGGCCGGTTGCCCACCCCCGGGCGATTCACGATGACGTTGGTGACGTTGACGATGGTGACGTGGCGCGCTCGCCAGTCGCAGGCGCTGAAGAAAAATCCCGCGCCCACGGTGACGCCGACGCCCCAGGCGAAAGCGAATCCCGGGTAAACGTAGTAGCCGGGCCAGGGCGCCCAGTAGACGGGCGGATACGCCGGCCACCACCACGACCCGTACGCCAGGCGCGGATCGTAATACGGCACGTAAACGACTTCCGGGCTGACCGGCTCGATGGCGAGTATCTCGCCCTGCTGGACCACGTAGGCTTGCTCGCTCGATCTCAGATTGCCGGCGGCATACGCCTTCTGCCGCAGGTTCTGCACGGTTTCCATCACCTGCGGCTCCTGCGCGATGAATACGTCGCCTAGCCGCGCGGTCCACTCGAGCTGCTGGTCCATCATCGCAAGCACCTGCGGAAACGCGGCGAGCGACTTGACGCTCGCGTCCCAATCCCTCTGCTCGACCGCCCTGACGGCCGCCTCTCCGTTGAGGCCGGGATTCGCCCTCGACCAGCGCGCCGCCTCCACCACCTCGAGCGGATAAGTGGAGGCCATGAAGATCTGCGACAGCAGCGAATCCGGGTAGAGCGCGATCGGCGCGAGCATCTGATCGAGCTCGGCCTGCGTCGCCGCGGCATTGCGCGGCGCGGGCGGCTGGGTCTGCGCAAAGGCTACCGAAACCGAAACGAGCAGCGCGAGCAGTTGCTTCAAGGCATGTTTGACGAAGGCTTTCATGAACACCTCTTGTCGCAATCGAAGGGTGGCACGGCGTTCCTTTCCGATGGACTCTAACCGGGCGCCGGCCGCACGTCCATTTCGCGCAACGTTACGAAATGATAGCCCCGTGCGAGCAGCGACTTCAATCCGCTCGCCAGGCCCTCCGCGGTATCGGAGCCGGGCTTGTTCATGTGGGCGATGATGATGTCGCCGGGCCCGACCGCATTCAGTCGCGCGGCGACCGCCTCGCGCCCGAGCGTGGCGCCGGCGTCGGCGTTGATCGAAAAGCCCGCCACCTTGTAGCCCATGGCCAGGATGACACGCAGCGCTTCCGGATCGTACTCCGCGGTAGCGCCGCGGTACCAGTGCGGCGCATCACCGGTCACCGCCTCCACGGCTGCCGCGCCGTCGCGCACTTCGCTCTCCAGATGGGCGACATCGGGATTGCCGGCGATGCCATACACGCGGCGGCCCGGGCCGATCACGGCCGGCACGTGATTTGCACCGTGATCCTCGATGTCGAACAGCCCGGGGTGCAAACGCAGCATGGCCATCCCTGCCGCATTGCGCGCTATCCATTTGCGTGTCGCGAACACGGTGGCCGGAATGCGCTCCTCGACCAGGAACCGGATCAGCTTGGCGTCGTAGCCGCCGCCGCAGGCATCGAGCGTGAGCGCTGCGATCCTGGTCTCCGGTCGGGGAAGTGCCAGCCACTGGTGAACTTCGACCGGACGGGTACTCGCCCGCGCCGCGGACGGCACGAGCAGGGCAAACACCAGCAGCATTGCGATGCGTCTCATGCGTATAGAAACGCACACGCGGGGTCGGCGGTTGAATGCCCTCAGGCAGACTCGACGATCTGATTGTAAGAATTCGTGTCAGCGGCTCAGCCTCTCCGGCTCGACGCTCTGCGCGCCAGCGTACATACGGCGAAATATGTGCAGCCGCTCGATCTCCTTTGTATGCGTCAGCGCACAGACCTTGCAGAGCGACCGGCGGATAGTCATTCAGTCGAAGGCCTGCGTTTCGTATTCACCGCAATGTTGTCGGGAGGCGGCGCAAGGCCTCTGACGGAGATCCGCCGACAGCGGCGACCTTCATCCTGTTCCACTCTAACGGAGGCACTCATGAAATTTCACCCGATGGCACTTGTTCAAGGTTTGGCGCTTGCATGCGCCGTTTCAATTTTGATCAGCGGCTGCGAGCGCGCACCGGCTGCCAGCACGACCGTGGGGAACGAGATCGACGACAGCGTCGTAACGACAAGAGTGAGGTCGGCTCTGTTCTCGGACCCGGAGGTCAAGAGTTTCGATATCAAGGTCGAAACCCGCAAGGGGCAGGTCCAGTTGAGCGGCTATGTCGACACTCAGGCCCGTATCGACAACGCCATCGCGCTCACGCGGTCGGTGGAGGGCGTCAAGGGCGTCGAGAATGGCATGAGCCTGAAGATCGGGAAAGCGTCGGTGGGCAACG
>JBGPTG010000417.1:0-2640 GCA_041490545.1 Gammaproteobacteria bacterium | reverse complement strand
TGCGGATCGTCGAGCGCCATGCGCGCGAAATCGTGCCGGCGTTCAACGCCTATCTTTATTTCCGCCTCGGCTACTGGATCGGGCGCTCAATCGCGCGGTCGCTTTACCGCGTGCGGCTCGGCTACGTGGACTCGGAAGGCCTGGCGAAGATCGGGCCCGATGCGACCGTGGCGTTCGTCATGAACCACCGCTCGAACATGGACTACGTCCTGACCGGCTACCTCGCCGCCGACCAGGCGGCGCTTTCCTACGCCGTGGGCGAGTGGGCGCGCATCTGGCCTCTGTCGGCGCTGATCCGCGCCATGGGCGCCTACTTCGTGCGGCGCAACTCGAAGGATGAGCTGTACCGGCGCGTGCTCGAGCGCTACATCGCGATGGCGACAGAGGCGGGCGTGCCGCAGGCGGTGTTCCCCGAGGGAGGCCTGACGCGCGACGGGCGCATGCGCGAGCCGAGGCTCGGCGTGATCGACTACATGCTGCGCGGGTTCCGCCTCGATGGCGAACACGACCTGGTGTTCGTGCCCCTGGGGATCAACTACGACCGGGTGCTCGAGGATCGCAGCCTGCTGCTTTCCCTGGATCCGGAGGCGCGGCGCACCGGCGGCTTCCGCGCGCTGTGGAAGGCGCTCGCTTTTGCCGCGCATAACGTCCGGCTGATGCTGAAGAGCGAGTGGCACCGCTTCGGCTACGCCTGCGTCAACTTCGGTTCGCCGATCTCGATGCGCGCCTACTGCGCCGGGCGCGGCCTGGATTTCCAGAGGCTCTCGGGCGAGGACCGCAGGCGCGAGACGGCTGCGCTCGGTGCGCACCTGATGCGCGCGGTCGGCGCAGTCGTGCCGGTGGTGCCCGTGCCCCTGATCGCGACGGTATTCGTGGGCAATCCGGAACGGCGGATGTCGTCGCTGGAGATCAAGGCCGAGGTCGAGCGGCTGCTCGAGCGGCTGGAGCGCGCGGGCGCCCGCGTCTACGTGCCGCGGCGCGATTTCGACTATGCCATCACCGTGGGCCTGAGAATGCTGCTGATGCGCCACCTGGTCGACGAGGACGAAGGGCTGTATGCGGCGCGGCCTGAAGATATGCCGCTGCTGCGTTACTACGCGAACTCGATCGCGCACCTGCTCGAACCGGAGGTGCGGGCGTGAAGCTCCTCGGCATCGTCGGCGGCATCGGCCCGGAGTCGACGGTCGACTACTATCGCCTCTTCATCTCGATCTACCGGGAGCGCAGGCCGGACGGGGGCTATCCGCCGCTCCTCATCAACAGCATCGACCTGTTCCGGACGCTCGCCCTGGTGAACTCGAACGACCTCGAGGGGCTGGCGGCCTACCTGTTGGGCGAGATCCGCCGCCTCGCGCTGGCGGGCGCCGCCATCGGGCTCTTGTCATCGAACACGCCGCACATCGTGTTCGACAGGCTGCGGCGCGCGTCGCCGATTCCGCTCATCAGCATCGTCGAGACTGCATGCGGTGCCGCCGTCGGGCAGGGACTGACGCGGCTGGGGCTGTTCGGAACCCGCTTTACGATGCAGGGCGGGTTCTACCAGAAAGTCTTCTCCCTGCAGGGTATCGAAGTCGTCGTTCCCGGTCCGGCCGACCAGGAATTCATCCACAAGACCTATATGGGCGAGCTCGTCGACGGGGTGGTCCGCTCGGAAACACGCGAGCGCTACATCGCCATCGCGCGGAAGATGCAGGCGGAGAATGGCATCCAGGCGCTGATCCTGGGGGGCACCGAACTGCCGCTCCTGCTGCGCGACGCGCCCGGCGTCGGCATGCCGCTTCTGGACACGGCGCGCCTGCACGTCGAGCAGGCGGTGAGCGCGTGCCTGGCGGGGGAAGAGACCTGAGTCGTTGATATGTTGTGCGCGGGCGACTAGGATTGCCGGAATCCCACCTGAAACCCCCGACGGAGGGCGCCATGGCCGCTGCAAAGAAGAAACCGAAAGCCAAAGTCAAAAGCAAGAAGGCGCCGGCGAGCAAGCCGGCGAAGAAATCCGCAGCGAAAAAAACCGCGCCGAAGAAAGCCGCGCCGAAAAAGGCCGCGGCAAAGAAACCTGCGGTCCGTGCTACGGTAGCGAAACCCGCGGTGCGTCCGGCTGCCAAGCCGCAGGCAGCGCCGGCGCGCCCGGCGCAAAAACCCGCAGCTCGTCCAGCTCAAAAGCTGCAACCGGCCGCGCCCGCGCGACCCGCGCCGCTACCCGGCGAGGACCCGATCGGGATCGTCACGCACTACTTCAACCATCTTTCGGTCGCGGTAGTGCGGCTCGACACGGGAACCCTCAAAGTCGGCGACACCATCCGCATCATCGGGCACACCAGCGACTTCCGCCAGAAGATCGAGTCCCTGCAGATCGAACACGACCGCGTCGACGAAGTCGGCCGCCGGCAGGAGTTCGGCCTGAAGGTGAAGGAGCACGTGCGCGAGCACGACGTGGTGTACAAGGTAACGGCCTAGCGCTCTATTTATTTCGCGCCCGTGTTCCGGGCGCAGGAGGTGTGTATGACCATCAGTCTCCATTCCTGGCCGCGAAGCTCGGGAACGCGCATCGCATGGGCGCTCGAGGAACTCGGCCTTCCTTACGAGTACGTCGAGCTCGACGCGAAGAAGCAGGAGAACCGATCGCCCAAATATCTCGCCATC
>JBGPTG010000416.1:0-2642 GCA_041490545.1 Gammaproteobacteria bacterium | reverse complement strand
GTGCACCGTGCGGAGGCAGCCAACCGGGCAAAACGCAAATTCGTCTCCACCGTCAGCCACGAAATGCGCACGCCTCTGAACGCCATTATCGGTATGAACGATCTGCTGCGCGATACTGCACTGAACGCGGAGCAGGCGGACATGGTCAGTTCGATGCACATGGCGTCGCAATCGATGCTGAAGCTGGTGGAGGACGTCCTCGACATCTCCAAGATCGAGGCCGGCAAGGTCAGCATCGAAGAAACGGATTTCGATCTGCACAGTCTGATCAACGGAAGCATCGGGGTGCTCGCATCCCAGGCGGAGGCCCGCGGCCTGCAAATCCGCTCCCAGGTCATGCCGGAAGTGCCGCACGCGCTGCGCGGCGATCCGTATCACCTGCGCCAGGTGATCTACAACCTGGTGGGAAACGGAATCAAGTTCACCGAAAGAGGCGGGGTAACCCTGGGCGTCGCTTGTCTGATCGAAAGCGATCATGCGGTGCGCCTGCGCTTTACGATTCAGGACACGGGAATTGGCATAGCACCCGAAGCGCAAGAACGCATTTTCGATAGCTTCGTCCAGGCCGACGACTCGACCACGCGCCGATACGGGGGAACCGGGCTCGGTACGACCATATCGAAACAGCTCGTCGAGATGATGGGAGGGCAGATTGGCCTGACCAGTGCGCCCGGTAAGGGCAGCACCTTCTGGTTCGAGCTGCCGCTGAAGAAACAATCCGCCAGCCAGGGTGCCGATGCCTCGTTTCGTCTCAACGATATCCGCATCATGCTGCTGGGTTTTGGCGATTCCGAACTGGATGCCCTAGACCAGGACTTGGCGACCTGGGGAGCCCGCATCGGGCGCGCGGCGGGCGTCGAAGCTGCCGCGGCACGCCTCGCGGAGGCGCAGTCGCTCGGTCATCCCTACCACTTGGTTCTCCTGCGGGAAGGCGTGTCAGGAGAACCGGGCCGGGCGCTGGACGGCTTGCGCACCGGGCGGCTGCAAAAAGCTCCCCCGACACTGCTGTGCGCTCCCAAGGTGTCCGAGATTCTTCGTACCCAGGCGTTGGCGGGCGGATACGCCGCGGTCCTGGAAATGCCGTTCGAGAAGCGCCTGCTGTTCAACGCGATCCACTCCACCACGGCGTTGTATGCAGGCCAGGAAGGCGTAATCTCGCTGAGCGATTACTACGCGACCCGGGACGCGAACCGGCGCCGCCACAGTATCCTAGTTGCCGAGGACAATGTTGTTAACCAGCGTGTCATGGTCGGAATTCTCGAACGGGCCGGGCACCGCGTCTGTGTCGTCGGAGACGGCCAGCAGGCACTCGACGTCCTGGAGAACGAGCGATTCGACGTGATCATCATGGATCTCAACATGCCAGAGCTCGGCGGGCTGGACGCGGCACGCGCCTATCGCTTCATGGATCCGGAGTCGCTCCAGGTTCCGATCATCATGCTTTCGGCGGACGTAACATCTGAAACGATCAAGGAGTGCGAGGACGCCGGGATCGATGCTTTCCTTCCGAAGCCTGTGGAAGCGCGCCGCCTCCTCGATACCATTGCGAATCTGGTGGCCAAACGTGCTGCTGCCCCGGCGACGGTAGCCGAAGACGCCCAAGCGCCAGTGCTGGTGGTGAACCCAACAACGCTCGCAGAACTCGATCAGATCAGTCCCGGAGGCAGCTTCATGCTCCAGCTTGTCAACGGGTTCATCCAGGACGGCGAGGCGCTGCTCACGCAGATGGAAGCAGCGGTCGCGGCCGGACAGCACGAATTGTTGCGGGATCTGGTGCATGCCATGAAGGGGTCGGCAATCACGCTTGGGGCGGAGCAGTTGTGCAGGACCTGTGCCGGCCTCAACGCTCAGACGCCCGCGGAGTTGCAGGCGGGCGGCCAGCGCATCCCGCGGGTGGTGCGCGACCAGTTCCAACAGGCACGCACTTCGCTCTTGGAGTATCTCAAGAAGAGCCAGAGTGTCGCCCGCTGAGGTATCCGGCGATGGCTGATCCGGCATTGCGCGAGCGGGTGGTTCAGCGGCTTCTGGCGGCCTCTGATGCAAAACTCACCGCCGCAGAGGTCGATGACTCGACGTCGCTTCGACGGGACCTGGACATGAGTTCGCTCATTCTTGTTACGCTTGCATCCGAGCTCGAATACGAGTTGGGCATCGAAATCGACGATGAACAGCTCAGCGGCATCGAGACGGTCGGGGATCTCCTCAGGACGATCGAGATCTCCCCGCAGCGGAATCGGCCGGCGTAGATCTGCCCAGTCGATGCTTCCGCGAAGCGTTGCGATTACAGGGGTCGGCCTTGTGTCGTGCCTCGGCCACGATTACCAACAAGTGGTGCGTGCGCTACAGGCCGGCACAAGTGGGGTTCGCGCGATGCCGGAGTGGGAGAGCCTGGGCCTGAAAAGCCGCGTTGCCGGGAGCATTCGGGATCTGGGACCCAAGCTGGAAGCCTCGTCCATCCCGAAGAAGCTTCTGCCCGCGCTTTCGGAAGCGTCAAAGTACTGCTGTATCGCGGCGCTGGATGCGGTCGCCGATGCCGGATTGTCCAAGGCGGACTTGGAATCCGACAGGACGGCGTGCATCGTCGGCACTGGCATCGGAAGTGTGGAAACGATCTATGCCGGAGCCCGGCAGGTCCACGCCGG
>JBGPTG010000415.1:0-2660 GCA_041490545.1 Gammaproteobacteria bacterium | reverse complement strand
CGATGGCGGCGAGCGACAGCGCCAGCCGTCCAGGATTCTGGAGCACGGGCGCGAACAGCAGGTTGCGGCGGATGCCGGAGAGCGGCATGCCGCAATGTTATCGCGTCGGCCTGTCGCGGCGTCCGGAATTTCCCGGGGAAGGACTACGCGGGTTTCACTACCCGCGGCCAGGTCAGGCGACCAGGCCGTGCCGCATGGCGAACTTGACCAGTTCGACGGTATCGTGGACCTTGAGCTTCTTCATGATGCGCGCCCGGTAGGTTTCGACGGTCTTGGGGGAAAGCGACAAGGCCTGGGCGATGGCGACGTTGGTGCGGCCTTCGACCACGAGCTGCAGCACGTCGCGCTCGCGCAGGCTCAGGCTGTCGAGCGGGCTGAGGCTCGTGCCGTCGCGCAAGTACTCGTCGATGACCGTCTCGGTGATCTTGTGGCTCAGGTAGCGCTTGCCCGCGCGCAGTGCACGGATCGCCTCGACCACTTCGTCCCCCGCAGACTCCTTCAGAACGTAGCCCTGCGCGCCTGCCTGCAACGCCCGGTAGATGTGTTCCGCGCTGAGGTACATCGACAGGATCAGCACGCGCGTGTCCGGGCACTTTTCGGTGATGCGGCGCGTCGCCTCCACCCCGTCGAGCTCGGGCATGGCAATGTCCATGATGACGATGTCCGGGCGCAGGCGTTGCGCCTCGGCAACGGCTTCGCGACCGTTTCCCGCTACCCCGACTACCTTGAGATCGTGGCTGCCGTCGATGAGGGCGCGCAGGCCGTCGCGCACCACCGCGTGATCGTCTGCGAGAAGGATCGTGACCGGCACTTCAGACCTCCGCGCCGACGCGATATTCGACCAGCACCTTGACGCCGGCATCGGGCTCGGCTTCGAGGGAAAATTGTGCTCCGACGGCCTCGGCCCGCTCGCGCATGATCAGCAGCCCCCAGCCCGATCCTTCCGTGGAGCCCACCCTTCCCGGGTCGAACCCGACGCCGTTGTCCTGCACCGACAGCGTCGCGTGCCCGTTGCGGCGCCGGATCGCGATCTCGACCCGGTCGGCACTCGAGTGCTTGGCGATGTTGTTGAGCGCCTCCTGGGCAATTCTGAACATGGCCAGGTCGACAGTCTTGGGGAAATCCGTGCGCGTCGAATCCCCGTCGAAAGCGACCTGGATCCCGGTTCTTCGCGAAAACCCGGCTGCGAGCGAGCGCAGCGCCGCCGGCAACCCGTACTCGTCGAGCGTGTGCGGGCGCAGCTCCGCCATGACGTTGCGTATCGCATCGACCGTGTCCCGGACCAGCGTGCTGCAGTCTTCCAGGCGGGCGGCCAGATCCGGCTTCTCTTCCGCCGGCAGGCCGCGGGCGACGATGCTGAGATTCAACCCAAGTCCGGTGAGATTCTGGCCGACGCGGTCGTGCAGCTCGCGCGCGATAAGCCGGCGTTCCGACTCCTGGATCTCGACGAGGCGGCGCGAGGTCACCCTCAGCCGGTCGGCGTAGTTGTGCAGATCCTCTTCGGCGCGCTTGCGCTCGGTGATGTCGTGGCTGATCTCGGAAAACCCGCGGAGCTTTCCGCCGGCGTCGCGGAGCGGCGTGGCGATGACGTGCGCCCAGAAGCGCGACCCGTCCTTGCGCACGCGCCAGCCCTCGCTCTCGTATCTGCCCTGCAGCGCGGCGAACTCGAGCTGGATGCCCGGGTCTCCGCGAAGAGCGTGATCCGGGAGAAAGAAACACGAGTAATGCTTGCCGATGATCTCCTCGGCGTGGTAACCCGCGATGCGCTCCGCCCCGAGATTCCAGCTCGTGACCTGGCCCTTGGTATCGAGCATGTAGATCGCGTAGTCGCGTACGTTTTCCACCATCATGCGGAAACGCTCCTGCGAGACTCTCGCCTGTTCCTCGGCGCGCTTCCGCTCGGTGATGTCCTGGCAGGTGCCGAGCACCCGCACCGGCCGGCCCGACGCATCCCGGTCCACGCGCGCCTTGCTGTGGATCTCGCGGACCTCGCCGTCCGGCCGCACGATGCGGAATTGGCTTTCATAGGCGTCGCCGCTGCGCAAGGCCTTGCGTGCCGCCCGCGCAGTGTGCTCCCGATCCTCCGGGTGGACAAACGGGTAGAACCCGTCGAACGCCGAAGGCAGTTCATCGCGAGCGACACCGAAGATCCTCGACAACTGTTCCGACCACCGGCGCGAATTGGTTGGCACATCCCACTCCCAGCTGCCGAGATTCGCCAGCGCCTGGGCTTCCTGCAACTGGACCTCGTGCGCCCGCAGCGCCTCGTCCTTCTGCCGGCGCTCGGTAACGTCGCGGGAAACCTTGATGACCCGCACGACGTTTCCCTGCGAATCGGAGACGGAACTCACCTGACTTTCCATGTACCGCGCTTCTCCGCTTGGCAGCAAGAAACGAAACTCGGCCCGCCGTGCGACTCCGTCGCGGACAGTGTCGAAAAACGTCCTGCGCACCCGCTCCCGGTCTTCCGGATGCACGCTCTGGAATGATTCCGTGCCCACCAGGGCCTTGTAGTTTTCGATCAGTCCACCGTACGCCGGATTGAGGTAGACGAGCCGGCCCTCCGGACTCAGCAAGGCGATCATGTCATACGCATTCTCGGCGATCAGGCGGAAGCGCTCTTCGCTTTCGCGCAGATCCTTGGTGATTTGGTCGGCGAT
>JBGPTG010000414.1:0-2671 GCA_041490545.1 Gammaproteobacteria bacterium | reverse complement strand
GCTGATCGAGAGTGCGTCGGCGAATACGCGCATGCAGATGGAGGGCCTCGCGATGACCGGCGCCTGGGTGGACGCCGAGCGTGGCCTGGTTTCCATCATCGCGCTGGAAATGGGCGGTTCCTCCGACCTGTGCGCAATGCTCAAAGCCGGGGAACCGGTGATCCTCATGGGCCCAACCGGCTCACCGACACACATCGCCGCCGGGGAAACGGTCATTCTCGCCGGCGGCGGACTGGGGAACGCGGTGCTCTTTTCCATCGGCGAGGCTTTTCGCAGGCAAGGCTCCAAGGTGCTGTATTTCGCCGGCTACAAGAAAGCCATCGACCGCTACAAGGCCGCCGAAATCGAGCGCGCAGCGGACATCGTCGTCTGGTGCTGCGACGAGGATCCCGGCTTCGCCCCGACCCGTGCGCACGACAAGAGCTTCATCGGCAACATCGTGCAGGCGATGGACGCGTACGCCGAAGGCCGGCTCGGTCCGGTCCCGATTCGGACCGAGGACGCCGATCGCCTGATTGCCATCGGGTCGGACCGCATGATGGCCGCCGTCGCCCGCGCGCGCCACGACGTCCTCAAACCTCACCTGAAACCGCAGCATTTCGCGATCGGCTCGATCAACTCGCCGATGCAGTGCATGTTGAAGGAGATCTGCGCCCAGTGCCTGCAACCGCAGCACGATCCGCGCACCGGCAAGACGAGCTACGTGTTCTCCTGCTTCAACCAGGACCAGGATCTCGACCGCGTGGATTTTGCGGCGCTCTCGGAACGTCTGAAGCAGAATTCACTGCAGGAAAAACTCACCGCCCGGTGGATCGGGCACTGCGTTGCGGAACTGAAGAAGTCGCGCGACTTCGTCTGAGTGCGCGGCGTCCTGGCGCGGGCGCGCGCGGGTCAGTGCCAGTCGGTTCGGGGCGGCACCGGCAAAGGCATGACCGCAATGCCTTCCTCGAGAAGTTCCTCGGTGTCCTCGCGGCTCGCCACACCGCGGATGCTGCGCAGCGGAGCTTCCTTGCGATGGATGCGCCGCGCCTCCGCAGCAAAGCGCTCTCCGACGTTTTCCGTATTCAGCAGGATGAAGTCGATCAACTCGCCCATATTGCGCGGATGCGCCGCGTGCGCCGGGACCGGGAGCGCCTCGCTCTCGCGCTCAGGCGTCTCGACCTTGCCGATCTTGGCGGTGAGCAGCTTCTCGATGCTCGAATCGCTGCATACCGGGCACGCCAGCAGCCCTCGCGCCTTCTGGTTGTCGAAGTCGTGCGCAGAGGCGAACCAGCCCTCGAAACGATGGCGATCGGCGCAGATGAGTTCGAATACGATCATTCCCGGTCCTCGGTTGCCTATTCTACAGACCCTCTCGGGGATATCTGGTCAAGTATCGGCGATTTCAAGGGGAAATGACCTGTTTCGGCAGGTCTTCCGGAGCGCTGGTGCCCGGGGCCGGATTCGAACCGGCATGCCGGAATTAGCGGCGCGGGATTTTAAGTCGAGAGATTGCCGCAAACAGCAACAACAGGCAAATGCCGACAACTTACGGGTCAATGGGTTGCCTGCTGTGCGTTGCGGTAGACTTTGGCCGTTTGTTGCACCGATTGTGCCAAGAATGTGCCACGGCTTTGGGCCGCAGCAAAATGGAAACGAAAGGAGAGGCCGAGATGACCAGAATTCTCTGCGTTGAGGACAGCGAGGACAGCCTGTTCACGCTGCACAAGCGTTTGAGCCTCGCCGGATTCGAGGTCAAAGTCGCCACAAATGGCACGGAGGGCGTCGATTGGGCGAAAACGCTCCTGCCCGATCTCATCCTGATGGACCTGAGACTACCAGGGCTCAACGGCTGGGAGGCGACGCGCCGTCTGAAAAGCCAGCCGGAAACGAAACACATCCCGATCATCGTCGTCACCGCCGATACGTCGGAGAAAAGCCGGGAGAAGGCGCTCGCCGCTGGCTGTGACGAGTTCGAAACGAAACCAGTTAATTTTGAGAAACTGGTCAAGAAAATCCACTCGCTTCTCAGCCTGGGCGCCCAAGCGTGACCGAGGGGAGCAGGATGTAAGGCAGGATCAGTCCCCGATCCCCGGGCAATGGCCGCTGCTCATTGGCCAATCAATTTTCCGATCAGCACGTCATTGATCTGGTGCCCGGGGCCGGATTCGAACCGGCATGCCGGAATTAGCGGCGAGGGATTTTAAGTCCCTTGTGTCTACCAGTTTCACCACCCGGGCAGCGTCGGCGGAATTGTGTCAGAAAGAAACTGGAGGCGGGGGTCGGAATCGAACCGGCGTCCGCGGCTTTGCAGGCCGCTGCATGACCATTCTGCCACCCCGCCGTGTCTCGAGTACCAAAAGAGTAACAGGATGGCGGCGCTGTTCCTCTGGAATCTGGAGCGGGAGACGAGGCTCGAACTCGCGACCTTAACCTTGGCAAGGTTACGCTCTACCAACTGAGCTACTCCCGCGCGAAGGAGGCAAATTCTACGGACCGCTCCCTCTGCGGTCAAGCCGGCGGCGGTCTCCGGGCTCTCGCGGCGCGACCGCGAGCTTGAGGTAGTAGAACATCGAGAGCAGCGTGAGCAGCGCGGCGAGGTAGATCAGCCAGGTACCGACGCGCTGCGGGCTGAACACGCCGATCCTCTCGTGATACAGGAGCATGGGCACGGCGATCATCTGCGAGATTG
>JBGPTG010000413.1:0-2681 GCA_041490545.1 Gammaproteobacteria bacterium | reverse complement strand
GTTGAGCACGTCGATCAGGCCGTTGAAGATGGCGCGCACGTCGAGGAAAAGACGCGAGACGTAACTCTCAATCTGCGAGATCCTCCGGTCGAGCGCCTGTGCCCATGAGATATGCAGGAAGCGCAGCACCGCAAGAAACTTCCGAACCTTCTGGAGTAGGTCGAGGATGGGTTTCAGGTAGAGGCGGAAGATGCGGTCGTAGTACGCACGCGCCTTTTTGAGGAAGTCGATGATGGGCCGGAGGTGCGCTTCGAGCCACAGATGCGCCTTGTTGATGGCGCTGAGCACGCTGGTAAATATCTTCTTGAAGAAGCCGGTCCAGATGTGGGTAAAGAATTTCCCCACGCTGGTGCCGATCTTGTACAGGAAGTTGAAAACGTTGACCAGCGTCGTCCAGATGAATACGAATACCTGCACGATGAGACTGACGAGGTACGCGAAGATCTGGGCGAGCTCGGCGCCGATCTGCGACAAGCTGTTAAATAGGTTATCCAGGAAATCGAACACTCGAGCTCCTATTGCCCGTACTGCGCTGCGGCGAGGATCCGCAGGGTTTGCACCTGCGAGTCAATCGCCGCTTTCATCTTGTCGGCGGTCGCCTCTTGCGGCTCGAATTCCCGCGTGAAGGGGCCATGCGAGCCCACGAAGAACGAGAGGCGCACTTTCTTAGCCACTCCGCCGCTGGGCGTGAAAAACGATTGTTCGCTGGTGTTCACGTCATGCACTGCGAGATCGTTTACGTCTGCCATGGTAAGTCCCTCGCCTTCCTTGCTACGGTTCAATTGGACGCGGACCGCCGCACCTTGGGGTGCCGCCGCACCTGCCCCGTAAGCCTGGGGGTAGGACTCCGCCCGGTGGTGGCTGTCCCGCGCCGCCGCCGCCGCCACCGCCGCCGCCGCCACCACCGCTGCCACCGCCACCACCGCTGCCGGGTACGACAAGGGAGTCGCCGAGATCCGCAGCGAGCTTATCGCCTGCGGTCTGAAAAGCTCCGGTGTCTTTTGTGATCGGGTCGTAGGTGGTGCTCACGAAAAGCCCGTCGGTAAAAGCCATGGCGGCGAGGTGTTTGTCCAGCTCGCTGAGGGTGAGATCCTCGGTTCCAAAGTCACTCATCAGTTGGTTGTACTGGGCGTCAAAGCCGTCAGTCGGCAAGCCGAACGTGCCGAGTGTGGCCACTGCCAGCGCCTCGAATTCCGGTTCGCCCACCGGGAACACGAGATCGGTGTCCGCGAGGTACGGAAGCAATAAGCCGCCCATGGGTTACCTGCTTCGCGTGAAAAACTGATCTTCCAGCCGCTTCACCCGGTCGCGCAGATCGTTGAGAATCCACAGTCCGAGCGATATCATGAGCGTGCTGCACACCTGGAGCGCGAGCAGCACAACGTCCAACGTGCTCGGACCGCCGCCGCTCGTGGTCTCTAGGATCATTGCCGCTTGGCTTACTCGCCGGGGTATTGCATGCTGATCGCGTCACGCACCTGCAAGAGGTGAGTCTTGAGGGACGCAGCCTTCGCCGGGTTTTTCACCAGCGAGTGTATGATCCCGAGCGCGAAGTTAATCACCATTTCCTCCCACATACATGCCTCCTAAGTTGTCACCGGCCCAAACGAGTTTTCCTGGCTCACTATGCACGACCTCCAACTCTGAACATCGCCCACCACGCCATTCTGCACCGTGACGGTGATGTCGTTCACGTTGGCGGTGATTACGGAAGTTTGCAATTCCGACGGCGAGGGCGCAAGTACCGAGCTCCATCGGTCGAACGTGACGATCTGTGCGCTTTGTGAGGAGCGGTTGTAAATCGACACCTCGCATCTGATGAGCTGCGGCGCCGCCACGGTGTAGCTGCCCATCAGGGTGCCGCCGAACTTCACGCGCACTGTCGTAACCGTACCGCCCTGGGTGCTGTGGTTGACGTGGAAACGCAGGTGCAACCCGCCGTCCGGCCCCATGAAGATCGGGCGGATGGTCGCGGTATCAATCGTGTCCTCTGTCGTCGTGCCGGTGTGGGGAATGTTCGAGTACCGGGTGTAGATTACGGTTGGCAGCGCCTCAAACCGAATGTTCCCGTTGATGTTGCCGCGCTCCCAGAACGGCCCGCTTCCCGATGCGGTCAGGTGCAGGGCGCACATCCCGTCTGAGTTCGTGTCTCGGTTGCCCGTCCCTTCCTCGAAATTCCAGGTAAAGTCGGCCTCTGCGGGCTTCCACTGCAAGCGCAAGAAGCCGGGCGCCGACCCGAGGCGGAGTAGGTTGCCGTTGACTATCAGGTTTCCCCCGATGCTCACGTCACCAGGAAGGATGTTCGGAATCGTGCTGTAGCTATTCGGCATGAGGCTTCCTACGGCGTCCGCACGGCCGTGGTCAGCGGCGCGCCGACAATTTCCACCGGCGAATAGAATCCGTTGATGTCATAGCGCGCGATGCTGGCCACGGTCTTGTTCCTGATCCGCACCGACTGCACCAGTTGATCCAGTGAGGACAGCACACCAGCCGGAAACTCGCGCTCGGTCGAGAAGAAAATCCCGTCGTCGGAAAACGCGACCAGCGCGGGGAAGTCGAAGATCGCAATATCTATCCGCATTGCGAGCGGCTGCAAGTCAAGCTGGCGCGGGGTTGTATCGGGCGCGCTGCCCGCGAGGTGGTGAAACGTCCTGTAAATGGTCTGTGGCATAACCCCTCAC
>JBGPTG010000412.1:0-2727 GCA_041490545.1 Gammaproteobacteria bacterium | reverse complement strand
CTCGTCGAGGGCGAGCTTGAGCTGCTCTTCGGTCAGCAGATTCTGCCGGACGAGCAGCTCTCCCAGCCTGATTTTTTCCGGTCGCGCCATCTAGGCGACAGTCAAATACCCGATAAATTTATTGTAATGTCTCACGAATATATTGCATCCTACTGAAAGATAAGGATTACCGCAACTACCCGAAATGCACGCCCGACAAGATCGCCGCCTATCGTTTGCGGATCAGACTCGCCACGCCTGCCCGGATGGCCGAGTTACGAGGTAGCTGTGAATCCGGCAGCGCATCCAGGAACGCTGCCAGTTCCGGAAGATTTTGCGGCTGCAGCCTCGCAACTTGATCGAGCAGCCGCAGGGCTTCCGCGTCACGACCGGCCATGGCGAGCATCGCTATCTGCGCCTCCACGAGCGGGTAGATCTGCCAGAAGTGCAGCACCCGAGCGTTGAACGAGAGCTTCGCGTCGAGATTCTCGGAGGAAACCTTGAGCGACGCTGCCAGACCGACGTCGGCGTAGGGTCTGAGAAGCGAACGTTGTACCTCGGCGATCGCCTGCCGTTCAAGGCTGCGCACCTCGGACGACGAACGCAAGGCCTGCGGAACCAGCAGCCCCCAGTACTGTAGTTTCAGATAGCTGCGTGTCGTGGTGACCAGTAGCGCGCCTCCCAGCAGCAACACGCCCGCGGCCAGGGCTCTGGCGGCCAGCACAGATCTCACCGTCAGCGACCGCGGGTCCGCGAAACCCGCGAGGACCGCAGCGAGACCGAGGAATTGCGCGTGCCACAGCGGGTATTCCACCAGGCTGTGAATCAGTTCCACCCCGACGACCGCGGCCGCCCAGGCTACCGAGGGCGACAGGCCCCGGCTCCACAACCGGGCGCACCACAACGCCAGGCCCACCGCCAGGATGGACGTGCCTGCCATTCCCGTTTCGGCAAGAAAATGCAAGAGAATGTTGTGTGCATTGGTTTCCGGATTCATGGGAACCGTACCCGCCCACGGTGTCGGCGTCGTGTAGTGGGCCCAGGAAAATCCGCCGAAGCCGACACCGAAGAGCGGCGCGCTCATCCAGGTTCGGAGCGCCGCTTCGTAAATCGCCAGTCGCACCGACGGACCGCCGCCCCCACCGTCTACCCTGACCAGGCGCGCGGACGCGCTGCCCAGGGGGCCGTCGGGAGTTGCGGCAAAAAAGCCGAACACTCCGACGACAACGATGACGGCAGCTATGGCAGCGAGAAAGCGCCGCGCGGCAGGCTGACTGCTTGCGCGCCGCGACTGCCACCACGCCCACACCATCAGCCAGCCGAGCATCAGGAGCGACGCCCGCGAGCCGGAGGCGTCAATACCGTGCGCGAGGAGCACGCCGCAGGTCAGTGCCAAAGCCAGAGAAATCCGTCGCGCCGACCACAGGTAAGCGAGGCACGCCGCACCGATCACCAGATGATTGGCGAACAGGTTGCGCTGGCCCAGGTTGCCGTACACTACGCTTCCCTGGCTCGGCGCGACGATGCCCCTGAACGCAGCGCTCAGGTCGAGCGCCTGGGCCAGCCCGGAGCCAGCATCGAGCACCGCCGATATCAGCATCGCCCCCGCCAAGAGCGAAGCAAGTTTTTCGGTACCCAGGGCCAGACGCAGGTTCGCCCCGACCATCGCCATCGCCGCAGCCCACAACGCATACAAGCCGGCCATCTGGGCGGGCTCCGCATACGCGAGTTCCATCCATCGGGGCTGCAGCAGGAGGTAGGCGGACAGCACTGCGATCCAGACGGAGATCGCGGGAGCGGCGATGGCGCTGCGCGCGCCCAGCACCACGCAGGCGAAAGCGAGCAGGCCCGCCGCGAAGGCGAAGGCTTCTTCAAAAAAAGTCGGAATCGGGTAGGTGTGGGCGGGATACAGGAACGGGAGCGACACCATCAGCCCGACAGCCACTGCGGCAACGGACTGCAGCATACCGGGCCGGCCCACCGGCCCTGCGCCGGGAAGAGAACCTGCAGGTGAATTCAATTCGATTCTCTCTCCACGTCGCTATACTTGGCGTTCCCTGCTACCTGCCCTGCCATGAAACTGCGCGCGCTTGTCGATGCCTACGGAACGCTGTTCGACGTACACCCGATGATCGAGCTGTGCGACCAGATCCGTCCAGGCACGGGAAACACCCTCAGCCAGTTGTGGCGCGCCAAGCAGCTGGAGTATACGCGGCAGCGCCGCCTGATGCGCCGCTACCAGGATTTCGGGGGCCTGCGCTGCGCCTGCGCGGCCCTCGATCCGGCCCTGCTCGAGCGTGCCGCGTAATCGTGCCGCATCCTCCGCTGAATTTCTGCTCGAATTGCGGCGCCAAGGTAACGCTGCGGGTGCCGCCCGGCGAATCCCTGCTGCGGCATGTCTGCGACAACTGCAACACGATCCACTATCGCAACCCGCTCATGGTCATCGGCACACTCCCCGTCTGGCAGGACCAGGTGCTGCTGTGCCGGCGGGCGATCGAGCCGCGTTACGGGCTGTGGACGCTGCCCGCAGGATTCATGGAACTCGACGAGACCACGGCGCAGGCGGCGTTGCGCGAAACCGCGGAGGAGGCGAAGGCGCGGGTGGAACTCGGCGAGGCTTTCACGCTCCTCTCGATCCCGCATGTCGGCCAGGTGCATCTCTTCTACCGCGCTCGCCTCCTCGACCTGGACTTCGCCGCTGGCGAGGAAACCCTGGAAGTCGCGCTGTTCGACGAGGCGCACATT
>JBGPTG010000411.1:0-2748 GCA_041490545.1 Gammaproteobacteria bacterium | reverse complement strand
CCGCCATGGCCAAGGTCGAGACGCCCGTCAGCTATCTCGACGCACCGGAGTTCCAGAAATTCTGGGACGCGGACGCGAAGAAACTCGTCGACGCGGTGAGGCGCATCAAGATCGTCGAACAGAAGAAGTAGATCCGGAATGGCGGCAGCACAGGACAAGGTCATCATCACCTGTGCGGTGACCGGCGCGATCCATACGCCGAGCATGTCGCCGCATCTTCCGATCACGCCGGAGGAGATCGCGGAAGGGGCGATCGGAGCGGCAAAGGCCGGCGCGGCGATCGTGCACCTGCACGCGCGCGAACCGGCCGACGGCCGGCCGACGCAGGATCCGAAGATGTTCGTGCGCTTCCTGCCGAAGATCAAGGCGGCTTGCGACGCAGTGATCAACCTCACCACCGGCGGCGCGCCGACCATGACGATCGAGGAGCGGCTGCAGCCGGCGCTGCAACTGAAGCCGGAAGTCGCCTCACTGAACATGGGCTCGATGAATTTCGGCCTGTACGAGATGCTCGGGCGCTACAAGGACTGGAAGTACGACTGGGAGCAGCCCTACCTTGCCGGCAGCGACGAGCGCATCTTCAAGAACACCTTCAAGGACATCGCCTACATCCTGCAATCGTGCAGCGGCAACGGCACGCGCTTCGAGATCGAGTGCTACGACATCGGACATTTGTATACAGCGGCGCACTTCCTCGACCGCAAGCTCGTCAAGCCGCCGCTTTTCATACAATCGGTGTTCGGCATACGCGGCGGCATCGGCCCGCACCCCGAGGACGTGATGCACATGAAGCGCACCGCCGATCGCCTCTTCGGCGACGCCTACCTGTGGTCGGTGCTCGGCGCCGGCCGCAACCAGATGTTCGTCGCGGCGATGTCGGCGGTGATGGGCGGCAACGTGCGCGTGGGCCTTGAAGACAGCCTGTGGCTGGGCCGCGGCACGCTGGCGAAGACCAACGCCGAGCAGGTCGCCAAGGTTCGCCGGATCCTGGAGGAACTCGGGCTGCAGGTCGCCACGCCGGACGATGCGCGCGAGATGCTCAAGCTGAAAGGCGCCCGAAACGTTTCTTTCTAGAGGTGAGAGTGACCAAGAGCTACAGAATCGCCGTCATTCCCGGAGACGGCATCGGCAAGGAAGTGGTCCCCGAGGGGCTGCGCGTGCTCGAAGCGGCCGGCCGGAAATTCGGCATCGAGTTCAAGTGGGAGGAGTTCCCCTGGAGCTGCGAGTACCGCCTGAAGCACGGGCGCATGATGCCCGAGGACGGCCTGGCGACGATACAAAAACACGACGCCGTCTTTTTCGGCGCCTGCGGATTCCCCGGCGTGCCCGACCACGTGTCGCTGTGGGAGCTCCTCATCCCGATGCGCCGCGGCTTCGACCTCTACGTCAACCTTCGCCCGGTGCGCCTCATGCCCGGCATCCAGTCGCCGCTCGCCGGACGCAAACAGGGCGACATCGACTTCTGGGTGGTGCGCGAGAACACCGAGGGCGAGTACTCGTCGATCGGCGGACGCATGTTCGAAGGCACCGAGCGCGAAACGGTAATCCAGGAGACCGTGTTTACGCGAAAGGGCGTGGACCGCATCCTGAAATACGCCTTCGAGCTCGCGCGCAGCCGCCCGAAAAAACATCTCACCTCCGCCACCAAGTCGAACGGCATCTCGATCACCATGCCCTACTGGGACGAGCGGGTGCAGGCGATGGCGGCGCAATATCCCGAAGTGAAGACCGACCAGTACCACATCGACATCCTCACCGCGCACTTCGTCCAGCACCCCGACTGGTTCGACGTCGTCGTCGGCTCGAACCTCTTCGGCGACATCCTCTCGGACCTCGGGCCCGCGTGCACCGGCACCATCGGCATCGCGCCCTCGGGCAACATCAACCCGGAGCGCAAATTCCCCTCGGTGTTCGAGCCGGTGCACGGCTCGGCGCCGGACATCTACGGCAAGAACATCGCCAATCCGATCGGGCAGATCTGGTCGGGAGCGATGATGCTGGAACATCTCGGCCACAAGGACGCGGCCGACGCCATCGTGCGCGCCATCGAGCGCGTGCTCGGCCAAGGCCCGCGCACGCGCGACATCGGAGGCAAGGCCTCGACGACCGACGTCGGCAAGGCGATCGCCGGCGCGTTGTGAGCCCCGGGATACTGACCGACCCCCTGTTCTGGGCGGTCGCGATACCCGCCGTCGTCCTCACGGGAATCTCCAAAGGAGGGTTGGGCGGCAGCGCCGGCGGCGTCGCCACCCCGCTGATGGCGCTCACGATCGCCCCCGCACAAGCGGCGGCGATCATGCTGCCGGTGCTGTGCGCGATGGATCTGGCGGGAATCCGCGCCTACCTCGGCGTCTGGGACCGGCGCATCATGCGCATCATTCTCCCGGCGGGACTGCTCGGCACCGCGATCGGCACGTTGACCTTCCGGCAACTCGACGATAACTGGATCCGCATTCTGCTCGGCGTCATCGCGCTCGGCTTCCTCGCCTACAACCTCTACCCGCGGTCCGCCCCGCGTCGCAAACCCTCGGACTCCGAAGGCTGGTTCTGGTGCACGCTCGCCGGATTCACCAGCTTCGTTTCGCACACCGGCAGCCCGCCGCTGCTCGTCTACGTGCTGCCGCAGAAGCTCGACAAGGTGGTATTCATATCGACGCTGCTCGTATTTTTTGCCGCGCTGAACTACGCGAAGATCGTGCCCTACTGGTGGCTGGGACTGCTCGACTTGCGCAATCTCGCGACTTCGCT
>JBGPTG010000410.1:0-2757 GCA_041490545.1 Gammaproteobacteria bacterium | reverse complement strand
CTGCCGCTCGAGCTGAATGCGCTGGAGTCCGCTTTCGTGCGCCTGCGACGCAGCGTCGGCCGCCCGGCGCAGATAGATGTAGATAGCATAGGCCAGGCCTCCGAGGACCACCCAGCGCGCGACCTTTGCGAACAACATTTCGGCCGTGGAAACGTCCGGTGGCAGGGGGATGCGTATCGTCAGCAACACCTCGCCCGCGAGCGCACCGAGCGCGATCGATGCCAGGAGCAGCAGATGCTTCGCAGTACTCGATCTCGCGCGCAACGAGGCGGCTATGGCGACGGCGGCGAAAATACATCCGCCGACGGTCGACAGGTCGAGAAAATGGTCCAGCCAGCCTAGCAGGATGTCCGGTAACGGCCAGACGTCGTACAGCTCGACCTGAAAAAGAAACTGGGTGGAAAGCACGAAAACGATCGCAAGCGCGATCAACCCGCCGCGCCACAAAGACGGCCAGGAGATGAGGCGCTGCGCAGCCGGCCCGCCGTTGCGGCCAAAGAAGTCGGGCAGGCGCAAACCGAACTGCATCGCGGTGTCCCTGGTGGCGCCGGAAACGAATGCGCGGGCGGGTCCGACGCATCCGAACCGACATGAATCTTGACAGAGTCTGCAGCCCGTTTCCAGCGCGCAATCAGGCCGAAACTGCTCGCACCAGGCTAGCGATTCCGAGGCGGCCAGTCGCTGACGAATCCATCGCGGTTCGGCATCTTCACCGCAGGCAGGCTCTGCGCGTTCATCACCGCGTCCTCGCCGACGATACCGTTCAAGAAGAGCACATAGGCGCTCACCGCGTAGACCTCGTCGTCGCTGAGCGAGAGCGGATTGGTGATCGGCATCGCCCGCCGCACGTAGTCGAACAGCGTGGTCGAGTACGGCCAGTAGCTGCCGACCGTGCGCACCGGCGCCCTGGTCGCGAGCGAACCGATCCCGCCGGCGAGCGCATCGGCCGGCTTGCCCGCGCCCTTCGCGCCGTGGCAGGCAATGCACTTCTGTTCGTACACCTGCAGGCCCTGGCGCGCGCTGCCGCTGCCTTTGGGCAGCCCTGCTCCGCTCGGCGGAATGCTGATGTCCGAGCGCGCGATTTCTTCCGCGCTCACCGCGGCGCCGAACGCGGGCGGCTTGCCCGGCGCAGGTTGCAGGCTCGCACAGGCCGCGACGGCGGCGGCGCCGATTGCTATAACGATGGTGTTGCCTCTAGACGTAAACATTTTTCACGCTCCCGTCTGCGCCCACCGACCAGCTCACGATGGAGTTGTTGTGGAAGAGATTGCCCGGTGAATACCGTGCCAGCCACTCTTTGCGCACCGGCTGCACTTGCCCCTTTTCGTCGGTCGCGCGGCTTTGCAGCACCGCCTCCTTGCCGGCCCACTCCCAGGGTAAGCGAAACCTCACAAAGGCCTTCGGACGCTCTTCGCCGGTGAGCGCCGCGTCGGCCCAGGTCGCCCCGCCGTCGGTGGAGACTTCGACGCGGCGGATGCGGCCGGCGCCGCTCCAGGCGAGGCCGGAGATCTCGTAGACGCCGGTGCGCGGCAGTTTCATGGTGGATGAGGGTTTGGTGATCACCGACTTCACGCCCATCTCGAAGGTGAACTGCAGCGCGCGGCCATCGGGCTGCAGGTCCGTATATTTGGAGGTTTCGTCCTTGGTATGGGTGGGCTCGTCGGTGGCCTTGATCCGGCGCAGCCATTTCACGCTCATGTTGCCTTCCCATCCGGGGAGCAGCAGGCGCACCGGGTAGCCCTGCTCGGGTCGCAGGCGCTCGCCGTTCTGGTAGAGCGCGATGAGCGCGTCATCGAGCGCCTTTTCGATCGGGATGCTGCGGCTCATGTGCGCCGAATCGGCACCTTCGGCGAGCAGCCATTTTGCCTCGGGCGCGAGGCCCGCTTCTTCCAGCAGCACGCGCAACGGAATGCCCGTCCACTCGCTGCAGGCCATATTGCCGTGGATCGCGCCCGCCGGAACCTGCAGGGGCTGAGGCGCGAGGTTGCGCAGGCTGTTGCCCGAGCATTCGACGAAATGGATGCGCGTGGTCATGGGGTAGCTCCACAGTGCGTCCATCGTAAATTTCAACGGCCGAGCCACCAGGCCGTGCAGCAGCAACTGATGCTCCTTGGGATCGATGTCGGGCGTGCCGCTGTGGCTGCGGTTGTTATGCAGCCCGCTCGGCGTGATGATGCCCTCGAGCTTTTCGATCGGCGCGAGCGCCGCGCCCGACCCCGGCGCGAGATCGCCGTAGGGCTTGAGCATGTGGCGCACCACCGGCTGCTCGAAACGCGAGGGCTGCCCGTAGCCGTTGAACGGCGCGCCGTAGACGCGCTCCCAGGGCTGGCCGGCGAGACCTTGCGCGTTTGCCTCCGTTCCAATTGCTGCGGATGCGGCGCCTGTGACCAGCGCGGCGCCCTGGGTCAGAAAAGCCCGGCGGCCCCGCCGGGTCGTCGGGGACACGTCGGCATTTTGGTTTTTCATCTCGCTCCTCCTGTTGGACTATGGGAGACCTGCAGCAGGGAAGTTACTCACCCCAGCGGCATGCGGCAATCGCCGTGCGACGAACACGAGAAGCGCGCGACGAACGCCATATGCGCGCGACGGATCGCGGGAGAGACGGGGAAGTCCTGAGTCATGCCATCTCCTACTCGCCGTACATCTCGGTGATCAGACGACGCAGCAGCAGCGCGGTCGGGGGCTCCAGCTCGTCCAACCGCCGCCCCAGCCTCTCCTTGCTGATCGTGCGGATCTGATCCACCGCGATCTCGGCCT
>JBGPTG010000409.1:0-2759 GCA_041490545.1 Gammaproteobacteria bacterium | reverse complement strand
GCCACCCGCCCGGAGAGACACAGCCTATCGAGATACTCGGGTTTGTAGTCCTTGACTCGTGCCGCGAGCACTTCGCGCTCCCAACCAGCTGCCGGGACTTCGCAGCCGTCGAGTTGCTCGATCACGGCAGCAAGGCCCTCGCCTCCCTGCATCCGCGATTCGCCCGCGACATGCTGCCAATGCAGCAGAAAGCGCATGAAGTCGGACGCCGTGACCGGTTCGATCTCCGCACGCAGGCGGTTGAGCGTATAGCGATGGATTCGCGCCAGGAGCCGCCGGTCGCACCATTCGAGAGTCTCCAATGGCAGGCCCGGCGTAAACCGACCCCGCAGGATCTTGCCCTCGCCTTCGAGCGCAAGCAGCGCCCGATCCACGATGCCGATATCACCTACCGCGAGCGAATCTGCGAGCAACTGCGCCGTGGTCGGCCCCAGAACTTCCATGCGGCTACGGAAGAGGTCCCGCGCAGCGTCCTCGGGCAGCCACGGTTTTCTCAACCGGTCGGGAATTGTCGGCATCCGGGTCTGCGGTAGCACGGCGTTCAGTTCTTCGAAACGTTCGACCGCCACCCAGATCCCTTCGGCGTTAAACGCGCGACCGTCGGCCACGAGCTCGTCGAAAAGCGATCGCCAGTGTGGCGCGGTTTCGTCGGCGCGGATGTATCCGGCCAGCAGCAAGGCATCGTGGATCTCGTCCGCCGTATCGGCTACGGGCCAGGCTTCATCCCGCACTCGCTCGATTGCCGACGGATCGAGCGCGCCCAGATCGTCCGCGCTTCTGGTTTCGCCTGCGCGCCGTGTGTACACCGCCCGCGTGCGCCGCTCCTCAAGCGGCGCGTCGTCCAGAAATGTGTAGGCGGCCGAATTCAGAATCTCGTGGCAGAACACCGAAGGCTCCGGTGTATCGCGCGCGACGCACTTCAGCTCCCCGGCGAAAATGCGCTGCAGGTACCGCACCAGCTGTGGCAGGTCCATGGCCTGCTCCAGGCAGTCGCGCAGCGCCTGGTCCACCAGCGGATGCTGGGGAACCTCCCGCGCACCCTGGATGTTGTCCTGGCACGCCGCGGCGTCCGGAAACAGCGCGGCGAGCAGCTCCTCGGCGACCATGCGCTGGATCTGCGCGGGCACCCGCGCACCGTTGCGGTTGCGCGGCACGGCCAGCGCGAGCGTCGTCGTCCAGCGCCAGCGCGTCTCGAAAATCGGCGAGGCCAGCACCGCCTGCACCAGCGTTTCACGCACCGTCTTGGGGTTGAGATAGCGGAATACTTCATCGAGCGGGAAGGAATGCGCGGGTCCAAGGGAAAGCACCAGCGCTTCCTCGGTCGCCGCCGCCTGCAGCTCGAAGTTGAAGCTCTGGCAGAATTTCTTGCGTAACGCCAGGCCCCAGGCCTTGTTGATCCTGCTGCCGAGCGGTGCATGCAGAACGAGCTGCATGCCGCCGGCCTCGTCGAAAAAACGCTCGAGGACAAGCGTCTCGGCAGTCGGAACCACGCCCAGGGCCCGCTTGCCTTCCGCCAGATACGCCGCGATCTGCTCGGCCGCGGATCGCGACAGCAAGTAGTCCCGCATCAACCAGGCAGTCGCCGACTGGAGCTCATCGGGCGAGCGCGGCTGTTCGGGCGCCGGCAGGAGCGCGTCCGCCGCGGCACGCAGCTTCGAGACGGCTGCGCTCATCTCGTCGCTGCGTGCCGGCGCCTCGCCCAGCCAGAAGGGCATCGAGGGCGGCTGGCCGCGTGCATCGGCAACGCGTACCACGCCGTTGCCGATCTGCAGGATGCGCCACGAGGTGTTCCCCAGCTGGAAGATGTCACCGGGCAGCGACTCGATGGCGAAATCCTCGTTTAGTGTCCCGATGAAGGTTCCCTCCGGCTCGAGCCGCACGCGATAGTCGAACACTTCCGGTATCGCCCCTCCGGACAGGATTGCGACCATGCGCGAGCCGCTGCGCGCGCGCAGCTTGCGATGGATCGCATCGTAGTGCAGCAGGGCGGCGCGGCGCCCGCGCTTGGTGGCGTACCCGTTTGCGAGCATGTTAACGATGTCCGCGAACCCCGGCTCCGTCAGATCCCGATACGGGTAGGCGCCGCGTACAAGCTGGTACAGCGCGCCCTCGTCCCATTCCTCCGCGGCCACCTCCGCAACGATCTGCTGCGCGAGCACGTCTACCGGGCATTCGGGAATGATGACCCGGTCGAGTTCGCCGTCGGCCGCAGCCCGCAGCATCGCCGCGCATTCAACCAGATCGTCGCGGGTAAGCGGGAAGATCCGTCCTTTCGGAAGACCCATGACCGTATGACCCGAGCGTCCAACCCGCTGCAACAGGGTCGCGATGCGATTGGGCGAGGAAATCTGGCAAACGAGATCCACATGGCCGATATCGATGCCCAGTTCCAGCGAAGCCGTCGCGACCAGGACCTTGAGCCGGCCTTCGCGCAACTTCGCTTCCGCCTCCATGCGTACCTCTTTGGCGAGACTGCCGTGATGCGCGGCTACCTCCTCTGCGCCCAGCTTCTCGCTCAGCTGGAACGCCATTCGTTCCGCGAGGCGCCGCGTGTTCACGAATATCAGCGTGGTGCGGTGCGATTCGATCAGTTCCAACAGTCGCCGGTATATTTCCTGCCAGACTTCTCCGGACATCACCGCTTCGAGGGGCGATCCCGGCACCTCTATCTGGAGGTCCATTCGTCGCTGGTGACCGCGATCTACGATACTGCAGTGAGTTCCTGCAGAGCCCACCAGGAATCGCGCCACCTCTTCGAT
>JBGPTG010000408.1:0-2806 GCA_041490545.1 Gammaproteobacteria bacterium | reverse complement strand
TATCTCGCCGACGCCTTTGCATAACGAGACTCCAATGGGACATATTCTGATCGACACGCCGCCCGGGAAACTCGGATCAACCGAGCTTCCGGGGAGCCCGCAATCGCCGCAGGGCGCGCAGCAGGCGCCCATCCAGGATCTGCGCGAGTGGCTCGCGCGCGTCGAGAAATTGGGCGAATTGATCCGCATTGGAAAACCGGTGAGCCGCGACGAGGAAATGAGCGCGGTGAGCTATCTCGTCGCGAAACAGCAGCCGTCTCCCGCCATCCTTTTCGAATGCGCGAGCGGCTTCGAGAAGAGTCCGATCGGCGCGCGGCTGCTCTGGAACATCCTGGGCCCGAGCCTGAAGCGCATCGCGCTCACGCTGGAGGAGCCGCCGGATACGCCCGCGGTCGAACTGATCCGCCGCGTGAAGGACAAGTTGAAGCGCCGCATTCCTCCGCGCGAGGTTTCACGCGACAAGGCTCCGGTTTACGAGCACACCCTGACCGGGAAGGAGATCGACCTGAACCTGCTGCCGATTCCGCGGCATTGGCCCCTGGACGGCGGGCGTTATGCGGGGACCGGCGATGCGGTGATTACCCGCGACCCGGACAGCGGCTACCTGAATATCGGCACCTACCGGATGATGCTTCAGGGCAAGTCCGAGGTCGGCCTGTATCTATCGCCGGGCAAGGATGCCCGCCTGCATATCACGCGCGCCTGGCAGAAGGGTGAATCCATCCAGGTGGCGGCCGCCTGGGGGATCGATCCGCTGTTCATGCTGGTGGGCTCGCAGACCTTTCCCAAGAACGTTTCCGAGTACGAGTTCGCCGGTGGCATCAAGGGTGAGCCGATACCCGTGGTGCGCGGCACGACGACCGATTTATTGTTGCCGGCGAACGCGGAACTCGTGATCGAGGGAATCATCCGGCCGAATTCCGTCAAAGCCGAAGGCCCGTTCGGCGAGTTTCCGGGCTACTACGGCAGGCCGGAGGCGGGCGCACCTCTCGTCGAAGTGACCGCGGTGCATCACCGCTCCAATCCGATTCTGACCAACGCCCTGATGGCCGACTACCCGTCGTGCGAGCAGAGCGGATTCTTCTCGATCATCCGCTCCGCCAAGATCTGGGATGACCTCGACAAGCTGGGCATCCCAGGGATCCGCGGAGTCTATTCCCATCCGGCTGCGGCCGGCGGCTTCGGCATGACGGTGATCAGCCTCGAGCAGCGCTACGCCGGTCACGCCGCGCAGGTTCTGTCGCTCGCGGCCCAGGTTCCGGGCGGCGCCTACTACACGAAATGGATCATCGCCGTCGACGAGGACGTCGACCCGACCGACATGAACGAAGTCATCTGGGCCATGGCGAGCCGCTGCAATCCGGTCGATGACATCGATATCCTGCGCAACACCTGGAGCACCTGGCTCGATCCGACGCAGAACCCTCCGGAAAAGCGGCCCTACGGCTCGAAGGCGCTGATCAACGCCTGCAAGGAACATCGCCACCTGCCGGTGTTCTCCAAACGGACCACGCTGCGCAGGGAAACCTACGACCGGATCGCCGCCCGCTGGAAGGAGCTGGGATTGCCCGGGCAGGTTCCGCAGGTCAGGGCTTTCGAGGATGACCGTGCGGTCGTCTATCACGAGACCGGCGCCTTTGAACCCGGGCGCTGACATGATCAGGCTCGAGCGCGTCGGCCATGTCGCCGTGGCCACGCTTTCGAGCCCGCCGGTGAACGCGCTCGACGAGACGCTGGTTGCGCGGCTCGACGCGGTGCTCGATGAGATCGCCGATGAGGACGATATAACGGTGCTGCACATCCGCAGCGATCAAAAAGCCTTTTGCGCCGGCGCCGACCTTGCCCTGATGCGGTCATGTTTCGCCGCCGCCGACGGACCGGACACGATGCTGAAGCTGGTGTCCCGCATGCAGTGGCTCTTTGAGCGCATCGAAGCCTTGCCCCTCGTCGCTCTCGCCGAGATTGGTGGCGCGGCCCTGGGAGGCGGAATGGAATTGGCGCTCGCCTGCGACATCCGGGTCGCGGCAGCCGAGGCCAGGCTCGGCCTGCCCGAGGTCGGGCTGGGTCTCCTGCCCGGTGCCGGCGGCACGCAGAGGTTGACGCGTCTGTGCGGGCACGGCGTTGCCAGCCGTCTGATTCTCGGCGCCGAGGTCATCGACGGAACAGAGGCCGAACGGCTGGGACTCGTCCAATGGGCGCAGCCGCGGGAGCGGCTGGCCGGCTGGACTCACGATCTGGCGGCGAAAATTTCGGTTTTGCCGAAGGCGGCCCTGGCCGCGGCCAAGCACTGCATCGCTGCACACGGCGATTCGACGCGAGATGGATTCGCCGAGGAGCTCGTCGCGAGCCAGCGCCTGTATCACCATCCCGAAACCCGCCGTCGGGTCGCGGAATTCCTGAATCGCAGCACCCCAGAGATTCACTCCAAGGAGACATCATGAAGTTCAGCGACAGAATTGCCGTCGTCACCGGCAGTGCTTCGGGCATCGGCAAGGCTACCGCCGAGGCGCTCGCCGAGGAGGGGGCAACGGTGTGCATCGGCGACATCGCCGCCGACAAGGGCGAAGCCGTGGCCGCCGGCATCCGCGCCAAGGGTCGCAAGGCCGAATACTTCCCGCTCGATCTCACCGACCGCGACTCGATACCGAAATTCGCCGCGGCGGTGCTGCAGCGCTTCGGGCGCGTGGACATCCTGGTCAACGGCGCCGGCTGGGGCAAGACCGTGCCCTTCGTCGACTCCGATGACGCTTTCTGGGAGAAGGTGATCAATCTGAATTTCATCGGGCCGATGCGGCTCACCAAGGCG
>JBGPTG010000407.1:0-2819 GCA_041490545.1 Gammaproteobacteria bacterium | reverse complement strand
GCCGAAGACGATGCCGATCAGCGCAGCGGTGACGCCGGCGAGGATGAAGGACAGGAGCATCGGCATGCCCGGCATGCGCAACTCGAAGTTGTAGGCGGCGAACGCCCCGACCGCCATGAACGCGGCGGTGCCGAGCGAGAGCTGTCCGGCGTAACCGGTGAGAATGTTCAGCCCCAGCGCGGCGAGCGCGAAGATGAGGAACGGGATCAGCACGCCGCTGAACCAGTAGTTGAAGTCGATCGCCCCGGCAAACACCGGAGTTGCCGCGGCGAGCGGCACGCCCACGAATGCGAATACGAGGAGGACTGCCATGGCGATCCGGTCCTGGCGGATCGGGAAGAGCTGCTGATCGGCGGCGTAAGTGGTCTTGAACTGTCCGGCTTCGCGGTAGAACATGGCTCGTCCGTCAGACCCGGTCGATGCGCCGCTCGCCGAACAGGCCTTCGGGTCGCACCAGGAGGAAAGCGAGCGCCAGCACGTAGGGGAACCAGGATTCGATGCCGCCGCCGACGTACGGGCCGATGTAGACCTCGGCGAGTTTTTCGGATGCGCCGACGATGAGCCCGCCGACGATGGCCCCGGCGATCGATTCGAACCCGCCCAGGATCAGCACCGGCAACGCCTTCAGCGCAAGAAAGGTAAGAGCGAACTGCACGCCGTTGCGCGCACCCCAGAGCAGCCCGGTTACGAGCGCGACGAATCCCGCGACTATCCACACGATCACCCAGATTCTCTGTAGCGAAATGCCGACGGCGAGCGCCGCCTGATGATCGTCCGCGACCGCGCGCAGCGCCCGCCCGGTGCGGGTTTTGTTGAAGAACACCGCGAGGACCATCACCAGCGCCGCGGCGATCCCTGAGGCAACGAGGTCGAATTTGCTGATGTTCATCCCGGTATTGTCCATCAGCCATTCGATCGGCGCATCGGCGATGCCCAGGTCGAGCGCGTGCACTTGGGCGCCCCAGGTCAGTTGCGCGATGCCCTCGATGAAGAAGCTCAAGCCGATGGTCGCCATGAAGAGCGTGATCTGAGGCTGGTTGACGAGCGGGCGCAGCACCACGCGCTCGGTGAAGAACGCGAGCGCCACCATGGCGAGCAGCGCGAGCGCCACGGCGAGCCAGAATGGCGCGCCCATCGAGATGAATCCCACGGTGGTGAGCGCGGCAAAGAACACCATGGCGCCCTGAGCGAAGTTGAACACGCCCGAAGCCTTGTAGACCAGTACGAACCCGAGCGCGACGAGCGAATACATCACGCCCGCCAGCAGCCCGCCAATCAGGACTTCGAAAAAGAATTGCATATCTAGTGCGCTACCCCGAGATACGCGTCGATGACGTCCTTGTTGCCGCGGACTTCATCGGGCGTGCCGTCGGCGATCTTGCGGCCGTAGTCGAGCACGACCACCCGGTCCGAGAGGTCCATGACCACGCTCATATCGTGCTCGATCAGCACGATGGTGGTGCCGAGCTGGTCGTTGACATCGAGAATGAAACGGCTCATGTCCTGCTTCTCCTCGAGGTTCATGCCCGCCATGGGCTCATCGAGCAGCAGCAACACCGGCTCCGCCGCCAGGGCGCGCCCGAGTTCGACGCGCTTCTGCAGACCGTAGGGCAGCCGGCCAACCGGGGTCTTGCGGATGTGCTGGATTTCCAGAAAATCGATGATCTCCTCGACCTTGGCGCGATGCGCAAGCTCTTCGCGCCGCGCCTTGCCCCAGTAGACGGCCTGCTGCAGGAAATTGCATTTCATCTTCAAGTATCGCCCGGCCATGAGGTTGTCGAGCACGGTCATGCCGCGAAACAACGCGATGTTCTGGAACGTCCGGGCGATGCCCTGCCGCGCGGCCTGGTGGGGATCGACGTCGCGGCGCTTGCTCCCCTTGAATGTGACGGCGCCCTGCTGGGGGTGGTAGACGCCGTTGATCACGTTGAGCATCGAGGATTTTCCGGCGCCGTTCGGGCCGATGATGGCGCGGATTTCGTGCTCGCGCACGTCGAATGAAACGCCCTGCAAAGCCACCACTCCGCCGAAGGCAAGCGAGATGCCATCGATCTCGAGGATCGGCGCTCCGATTTTCCCGCCCGTGGTCATATCGCAGGACGAGCCGAGCCGGGACTCACGCCGCCTCCCTCGCCGCGGCCACACTGCAGGTCTTCGCCTCCATGATTCTCAGGTCCGCCGATACCGTGCCGGTGCGGCCGTCCTCGAAGCGCATCTGTGTCTCGATGAAGCAGCTCGTCTTGTCCGAGTAGAGGGCATCGACCAGCACGGCGTATTTCTCGCCGATGTGGCGGCGGCGCACCTTGCGCGTGCGCGTGAGCTCGCCGTCGTCGGCGTCGAGCTCCTTTTGCAGTATGAGGAAGCGGTGGATCTGCGAGTTGCCGAGCGCGGCGTCGGCGGCAAGGTCTCGGTTCACTTTTTCCACGCATTCGCGCACCAGGTCATAGACCGCGGGCTGCGCAGCGAGGTCGGTGTAGCCGGTATAGGCCAGGTTGCGCTTCTCGGCCCAGTTGGCCACGGCCTCCATGTCGAAGTTGACGAAGACGCAGACCTTGTCGCGCCCGTCCCCGAAGCACACCGCTTCCTTGATGTAGGGAAAGAACTTGAGCTTGTTCTCGAGGTACTTCGGCGCGAACAAGGTGCCATCGGCGAGCTTGCCCACGTCTTTTGCGCGGTCGATGATCTTCAGGTGGCCGCCGGCGTCGAAATAACCCGCATCGCCGGTGTGGAAGAAACCCTCCGCGTCGATCGCCTCGCGCGTCGCATCCGGCTGCTTGTAATACTCCTTCATGACGCCGGGTGAGCGCACCAGAACTTCG
>JBGPTG010000406.1:0-2881 GCA_041490545.1 Gammaproteobacteria bacterium | reverse complement strand
TGGCGCGTACCGGCCGGTGTCCGCAGCGCTGCGCCAGCGCTGCGAGGGCCGCGCCCACCCACGGCGCGGTGAGCAGCCCGTCGACGACTTCGACGACCTTCATCAGCGGAACGGGGTTGAAGAAATGGAATCCGCCGATGCGCTGCGGATGCCTGGATCCCGCGGCGATCGCGGTGATGGAGAGCGATGAGGTGTTGGAGGCGATCAGGCAGTCGGTGGCGAGCAAGGCCTCGAGCGCTCCGACGAGCTCGCGCTTGGCGTCGAGGTTCTCGACGATGGCCTCGACGACGACATGGCAGGGAGAAAGGGCGGCGAAGTCGCCGGCGACGATGAGGCTGGCGTCCGCCCGCGCCGCCACTTCGCGATCGAGGCGGCCTTTTTCAACGAGCTTCAGCCATTGCGCCGACACCGAGGCCCTGGCTTCCTGGGCGGCGCCGGGGCGGCTGTCGTGCAGCAGCGTGCGGATGCCGGCCTGCGCGGCGATCTGGGCGATGCCGCGGCCCATGATGCCGGCGCCGATCACGGCCAGGCACAGATCGGGTCTGGAGACGTCGAGGGACATGGTGCGGGACGGGAAAAGGCAATTTTATCGCGGTTGGCCGTGCGTTTGCGCTGCGCGTTGACGCCGCGTCGCGAATTCGGCAAGCTTGCGCGAGCCCTGCAGGTGGGCGCCGGCCGCAGGCAAGGCCGTCGAAGACCGACAGGGACCTTCGACTACAGAGGAACCGCATGCATTCACTCGTACGCAAGCTCGCGCTGTTCGGGCTGCTGGTCGCGCTGCCGGCGGCGGCGCAGGAGTTTCCTTCGCGCCCGATCACCCTGATCTGCCCGTGGCCTCCGGGCGGTTCCACCGATACGCACCTGCGCCGCTTCGCCGAGATCGCATCGAAATATATTGGCCAGCCGATCCTGATCGAGAACAAGCCCGGCGGCGGAGGAACGATAGGTCCGGGCAACATGGCGCAGACCGCCAAGCCCGACGGTTATACGCTCTCGCAAATGCACATGGGCGCCTTCCGCCTCCCGCACATGCAGAAGCTCCCGTGGGACCCGGTGCGCGACTTCACTTACGTCATCGGTCTGACGGGCTATACCTTTGGCGTGGTGGTGAAAACCGACTCGCCTTTCAAATCTTTTCGCGACCTTCTCGACTATGCCAAGGCCAATCCGGGGAAGATGTCCTACGGGTCGACCGGAACCGGCACTTCGCCCCATTTGCTCATGGAAGAAGTGGCAATGAAAACCGGCGTCGAGTTCCTGCACGTACCCTTCAAGGGCAATGCGGATTCCACGCAGGCTCTCATGGGCGGACACGTCATGGCGCAATCGGATTCCAGCGGTTGGGGCCGCTTCGTCGATGCGGGCCAGTTGAGGCTCCTGGTCACCTTCGGTAACCAGCGCACCAAGCACTGGCCCGCCGTGCCCACTGCGAAGGACCTGGGCCTCGACATGGTTTACAGTTCTCCTTACGGTATCGTCGGCCCGCACGGCATGGAACCGCGCATCGTAAGGATCTTGCACGATGGTTTCAAGAAAACGCTGGACGATCCCGAGCACCTGAAGATACTCGATCAGCTCGACCAGGAGCCCTGGTATCAATCGAGCGAGGACTACGCAAAGTACGCCCGCGAAACCTTCCAGAAGGAGCGGGCGCTTATCGAACGCCTGGGGCTGCTCGCAAAATAAGCGAATCGGAATAGGAGGAAGCTGCCATGTTCAACAAGATCCTGCTGGCGTACAACGGCTCGCGCGAAGGCAAGTCGGCCTTGCTCGCCTGCGCCGAGATCGCGTCGTTCGGACATTCGGAAACCCACCTGCTGGCGGTGGCCGGAATGCCTTCGAGCATGTTCCTGACCGAGGGCTTCCTCCCCGAGGAACTCCTCGAAGAGGAGAAGAAGCGCGCCCAGGAAATCCTCAATGAAGGCATCGAACAGCTCAAGCAAAAGGGTTTCACCGTCGCCGGACATCTGGCGGTGGGCGAACCGGTCGAAGAAATCTGCCGCCTCGCGTTGGAGCTGAAGTGCGACCTGATCGTCGTCGGACACCAGCAGAAGGCCTCGTTTGGCTCGCGCTGGTGGCGCGGCTCGGTCGGCAAGACGCTGCTCGACCACGCACCGTGCAGCATTTTCGTCGCGCAGACGCGCGACTGATCCTCGCGAAGGATCCCTAGAACCGCAGCGTCGCGCCCGCGACGAACGCCCAGTCCACGTTCAGCTGGATGCCGTTGTAGTTGCGATAGACCGGCAGTTGCACGAAGCTGTAGACTTGGAAGTCGTGGGTGAAGGCGTAGCTCAGGCCGGGGCTCAAGAACACCGCCCGCGATCCGCTCAGGTCGGGCTCGGCGTTGACGCCGGAATCCCGGGCCTTGATCGAGGTATTGAGCTGCAGCAGGGCCTGCAGCTCGGGGGTCAGCGGATAGCGATATCCCAGGTTCAGCTGGAACTGCTTGCCCGGGGTGAACTCGTCCCTGGTACTCACCGCCTGCTGGTAGAGCACTTGCGCGAACCAGCTCGAGTCCTGCTGCGAGCCCGGCGCCGAGTAGTAGCCGCCGAGCACAATGTCCGTGCTCCCGGTTCCCGGCTGTAACGCCCGCTCGGCCGTCACGCCGTCCGAGTTGGCGACCTTGTAGCTTCCGGTCGGCAGCTTCAGTCCGAAGGTCAGCCCGTAGCTGACCACGGGGTTCTTCTCGTTGTCGAAACGGTACATCCCGAGTACTCGCGTATCGCCGATCTTCGTGAAATCCCATTTTTCGGACTCCGTCGTGGCGTTGTCGATATGCGAGTGCGAACGGTCGACTGCCGACACGGAGGCTGAAACCGCCCAGTTCTTCGAGAACGTGTAGTCCAGGGTCGTGAGCAGGTTACGATTGATGGTGCGCAGC
>JBGPTG010000405.1:0-2920 GCA_041490545.1 Gammaproteobacteria bacterium | reverse complement strand
CCGGAAAATTCCACCGACGAGTTCGCTCGCGTCGTGCTAGCCCGCGTGCGCAGCATCACGCAGCCGGCGGCGGTTGTCCTTCTATTCGCGGCAGGTCCTCATTGATGCACGCCCAACTCGGCGCGCTCGCGGTCCAGATGGTCATCGCGGGCTTGGCGAGGTCCGGATCGTCGAAGGTCCCGACGCGGGCGAAGATGAGGTGCGGCCCGCGACTCCGCTTCGCTGAAGAGCGGCGTGCCGCACACCGGACAGAAGCGCCGGTGCATGCGGTTGCCGCTGTTCGCGATGTCTACATGGTCGGTGGTCTTGCCGGTGACCGTGAACGTCGCGGTGCGGAAGCAGGCGTTGACGGTTCCGCTGCCCGCGCCGAGATACTGGCATTCCCGGCACCAGCACACGCGCGTGACGATCGGCGCCTCGGAGCTCTCCCAGCGCACCGCCCCGCAGAGACACTTGCCCGTGATCTTCATGGGTTAATCGGGCGGCTTTCGCCGCGCTCGCTCCCGCGATCTTCCCGAATACCACGCCGTTGGTCAAGCCGCTGCCGCCGGGATAGTTGAACCAGAAACATATCGGCAACATGCGGCACTACTGGTTTTTCGCTGGTATGCTTCCTACGCAAGAGCGTTTTTTAAGGTATCCAAACTCGCTCCACGAATGTCCCGGGAACTTCAGCGCTTGTCTTCCCCACCGCGATCGAGAAACGTCGATAGTCCGCTCGAACGACTGCTCGCCGGCAAGCGGCCGAAGGACCGGCCGCTCGTCGTCGGGGCGCGGATCGATCCCTCGCAATACACGGCGCAATTCTAAAGGCCCTGGCGAACGCGTCAGTGCCTCTCTTTCCCGCTGCGCTCGAGAAACATCGAAAGCCCGCTCGAGGCCGCGCCCAGGCCCCAGAAGACAAAGAAGCCGATCGAGTACATCGCGGTGCGCGAGACCTCGATCGAACGCCCGAAGAGCGTGAGTTCTCCCGGATCGAACACGGCGAAGAACACCATCTCGGCAACCGCCGCGACGAGAAACGAAGGCCACAGTATCCACATCGTCCGTTGCATCGGTCCCTCTCCTATCGCGCGGCGAGGCTCGCCGCTTCCGAGCGCCCGTTCCACTTCCCGCCAAGGCGCCAGGTCGAGCCCGAATCCTCGAGCACCAGCCGCCGCGCTTCGCCAAACGAAGGCGCGAAGCTGCCTTCGTACACGCCGCGCGCCGCCATATGCAGCACGACGGACTGGTCACGGCCGGCACGGGCGTGGACCATTTGCAGCCGCAGCCCCGGCGGCCCGTCCCCCTCGAGCACCACCCGCACGCGCGAATCCGAGAAGTTCACCGTCGCCTTGAGATTCAGCTCGCGCGCCCGGTCGGTCCGCCGCAACACCTGGTTGATCGCAAGCCCCTGCTTGTAGTAGTCGTCCGCCACCAGCCCGTCCTCGGTGCGGTAGGCGAGCGCCATGGTGAAAAATCCGGCGACGATCACGGTCGCGGGCCCGGACATGAGGATCCACGGCCAGGGTTCGCGATGCCAGGGACGCGAGGGTTCCGAACGCATGGAATTCTCCTATCGGATGACGAAAGTCGATCGCTCGCGCGTCGCGATGCCGTCGTTATCGAGGGCGGACACGCTGATCTCGATCCGGTGCGAGCCGCGTCCGGCCGAATCGCCGTCGATGCGCAGGCGCAGGGGAACCATGCGTGTGGCTGCTGCGGCAATCTCCACCACGTCGTCGCCCACGACTTCGATCGACGGGATTCCGGAGGCGCCGACGCGGAAGCGGTGCGCGGTTTCCTGGGTGTTCATGATCTGCAGGCGGTAGACATTCTCGACCATCCCGCCTTCGGCCTGGCGCGACAGGCTCGCCCGGTCGCGGATGACGTCCACCTTGAGCGGTACGCGCAGAACCATCGAGATCGCCATGCCGGCGGTCACCGCCGACAGGATCGCGGTGTAGACGAGCACGCGCGGCCGCAACACACGCCGCAGCATGCGCGCGCCGTCCCAGCGGCGGTGCAGGGCGTTCTCGGTCGAGTAGCGGATCAGCCCGGGCGCGTAGTTCATTTTCTTCATCACCTGGTTGCAGCCGTCGATGCACGCCGCGCAGCCGATGCATTCGTATTGCAGCCCTTTGCGGATGTCGATCCCGGTGGGGCAGACCTGCACGCAGATGCCGCAATCGATGCAGTCGCCCAGCCCCGCCACCTTCGGATCGACGGAGCGCGAGCGTCCGCCGCGCGGCTCGCCGCGAGCGTTGTCGTAGGTGATGATCAGGGTGTCGGGATCGAACATCGCGCTCTGGAAGCGCGCGTACGGGCACATGTGCATGCATACTTGCTCGCGCATCCAGCCGGCGTTGCCGTAGGTAGCGAAGCCGTAGAACAGTATCCAGAAGGTTTCCCACGGACCCAGGCCGAGCGCCGCGACCTCGCCGGCGAGTTCCCGGATCGGCGTGAAGTAACCGACGAAAGTGAACCCGGTCCACAGCGAAAGCGCGATCCAGGCGCCGTGCTTTGCCGACTTGATCGCGAGCTTCTTCGCGCCGAAGGCTTGAGCATCGAGCTTCATGCGCCGTACCCGGTCGCCTTCGATGCGGCGCTCGATCCACAGGAACATCTCGGTGTAGACCGTCTGCGGGCAGGCGTAGCCGCACCACAGCCGCCCGGCCACCGCGGTGAAGAGAAACAGGGCGAGCGCGGAAATCACCAACAGCAGGGTGAGATAGATGAAGTCCTGCGGCCACAGGACCAGGCCGAACACATAGAACTTGCGCGCGCCGAGATCGAACAGCACCGCCTGGCGGGCGTTCCAGGCGAGCCAGGGCGTGCCGTAGAACACGAGTTGGGTCGCGAGAACGACGGCGACGCGCCAGCGCGCGAACCAGCCGCTCACCGCGCGCGGGTAGATCTTCTTGCGGACTTCGTAGAGCGG
>JBGPTG010000404.1:0-2931 GCA_041490545.1 Gammaproteobacteria bacterium | reverse complement strand
TTCTCCCCCTCTTGTGTCCCGAGGGAATTCTAGAGTCGCCACAGGCGGAATCGCGCGGCAGTATTGCTCGCCGGGTGTCGGCATAGCCGAAAATACGCGGCAGTATTTCTCGCGACAGGCAAAATACGTATGACAGCGGGGTATGACAGCGGGATATGAGACGGAGGCGACTGAGCCGAGTTCTCAGTTCCCTTCGGCGGTCTTGGGCGCCGCTTCCGGATTCCACTGCCCGCGGCGCATGCGCGTGATCTTCACCGTATTGAAGAGCCCCGCCTTGCGGAACGGCTCCCCGGCGGAGAACGCCTCGGCAGTCTTGCGATCCGGGACATTGACGATCAATACGCTGCCGGTGCGGGTGTTGCCGTTATCCGCCAGCAGCGCGCCCCCAAGCACGAGGATGTCCTTGTGCCGCTCGAGATAAGCGAGGTGCGCGTCGCGCGCGGTGGCGCGGACCGCCTCGCCGCCGGGCTGGTCCTCCTGGTAGATGATGTAGAGCACCTTTCTACTTTTCGAACAACCGCTCGGCGTTGCGAAAGGCAATCTTCTCTGCGATGTCGGCGGGAAGCTGCGCGAGCCACCTCCGGTATCCAGCCATGATCTGCGCATAGCTGTCCCAGCGCTCGGTAATCCAGGTGTCGGAGCCCAAAAGGAATCGATCCGGATATTTCCGGAACAGTCCATCCCATTCCGGCGTGAGTTTGCCGTCGCCCCCGGTAATTCCGTAGCGATAAGACAACTCCCCGCGCAATTCGGGATAACGCTGGAAATACTGTTCGAGCTTCGCCGGTGCCGTGCCGAACCCGGTGTGTGCCCAGATGATCCTGACTTTCGGGTTGTGCGAAAACAGCCGTTCGATCGCCTCGTCGTCCGAATGCGCGTGAATGATGAATCCGTTGGCGACGGCGAGATCGACGATGCGCTTCACCTGCTCTCCGCTCGCGTCGGCGCCCTGCAGGTGGAATTCGCCGATGCCGCGGTAGTAGCCGCGTTTCATCTCCGTTTCGATGAGTGCGTAGATCGCCGGGTCCTTGAACCAGGTCTGGATGTCCGCGCGCGTCCGGTACAGGCGGATGAAGGGCACGACCCGGACGTCCTTCGATCGTGCCTCGTACAGCGCGCGCGTGCCGTCGTTCGGCCGGCTGTTGGCGAGGATGCCGATGACGTGACTCTTCCTGAGCAGATCAAGCACCCGCTCGACCGGGTAACCCGCCGTCGCCTCCTCGTTGTAATGCAGGTGGGCGTCGAAGATCGGCAGCGGCTCGGCCGCGAGCGTTGTCGCCCAACTCGCCAGCCCCAAGACCAGCCACACTAAACGATTCGCCATCGCAGGCCTCGCGATTCAGACCATTTTTTCCGGACGCACCCAGGCGTCGAACTGTTCCGCGCTGACGTAACCCAGCGAAAGCGCCGCCGCCTTTAGCGTCGTGCCCTCCTTGTGCGCCTTCTTGGCGATCTGCGCCGCCTTGTCGTAACCGATGTGCGGGTTGAGCGCGGTCACCAGCATCAGCGAATTCTGCAGCAGTTCCGCGATGCGTTCGCGCCGCGGCTCGATGCCCGCGGCGCAGTGGTCGCAGAAGCCCGAAGCGCCGTCGGCGAGCAGCCGCACGCTCTGCAGGAAATTGTGGATGATGAGCGGCTTGAAGACGTTCAGTTCGAAGTTGCCGGAAGCCCCGCCGATGTTGATCGCCACGTCGTTGCCGAAGATCTGCGCGCAGAGCATCGTCATCGCCTCCGACTGGGTAGGATTGACCTTGCCTGGCATGATCGAGCTGCCCGGCTCGTTCTCCGGGATCGAGATCTCGCCGATGCCGCTGCGCGGGCCGCTCGCGAGCCAGCGCACGTCGTTGGCGATTTTGGTGAGCGAGGCCGCCAGGGTCTTGAGCGCGCCGTGGGCGTGCACCAGGGCATCGTTCGCGGCGAGCGCCTCGAACTTGTTGCGCGCGGTGACAAAAGGCAGCCCAGTCGACTTCCCCAGCTCCTTCGCCACGCGCGCTCCGAATTCCGGATGCGCGTTCAAGCCCGTGCCCACGGCGGTCCCGCCGAGCGCGAGCTCGCACAAATGCGTCAGCGACGCCTGTACGTGCGCGATGCCGTGATCGAGTTGCGACACCCAGCCGGACACCTCCTGTCCCAGGGTGAGCGGCGTCGCGTCCTGCAGATGCGTGCGGCCGATCTTGACGATGTCCTTGAAGGCCTCGGACTTTGCGACGAGCACATCGCGCAACCGCCGCAGCGCCGGCACCAGGTGGTCGTGAATCGCCTCGACGGCCGCCACGTGCATGGCGGTGGGGAACACGTCGTTCGACGATTGCCCCCGGTTGACTTCATCGTTGGGATGCACGAGACGCTTTTCGCCGCGTTCGCCGCCGAGGAGCTCGCTCGCGCGGTTGGCGAGCACCTCGTTCATGTTCATGTTGGTCTGCGTTCCGGAGCCCGTCTGCCAGACCCCCAGCGGGAATTCGGCGTCATGCCTTCCGGCAAGCGTCTCGTCCGCGGCAGCAACGATGGCGTGGGCCTTGTCGGCGGGCAACGCCTTCAGCTGCAGGTTGACCAGCGCGCAGGCACGTTTCACCCGGGCGAGTGCACGGATCAATTCGGCCGGCATGCGTTCACCCGAGATCCGGAAATTATCAAGGGAGCGCTGCGTTTGCGCGCCCCAGAGCCTGTCGGCAGGAACCCGGATTTCGCCGAAGGTGTCGTGCTCGATGCGGTACTCAGCCATGAGGATGCGTTGCCTTCCGTTCGTTCCCGAAAAGTTGCGAGTATGCTACGCTAAATTCCGTTTCCGATAACTTTCCGAGTGACCTCCGGCACATGAAAATCGACATCTACAACCACGTCATTCCGATGCGCTATCTGGAGATGCTGAAACAACATTCGAAGGACCCCGGCATCGTCAAGCGCATGAGCAACCTGCGCATGCTCTGGGAC
>JBGPTG010000403.1:0-2975 GCA_041490545.1 Gammaproteobacteria bacterium | reverse complement strand
CCGGCCGCTCGCCGATCCGGCTAGCCCCACCGGGCTGATTTACGGCACGCCGGCGGTTCCAAATCTCACCCGCATCACCGTGCAAGGCTCGACCAGCGCCCCGGCGGAGTGGTTGCGGTTGACGATAAGCCCGCACACGCCCGAGGTCTTCAGCTGGGAGAACGTGGCGTACTGCGCGAACCCGCTGGTGGCGTGTCCCTGAGTTTCTCAGCATCAGATCTTCCAGGCCCGGCGGATTGCCGGGCTTTTTTTTGTAGGCGTGGCGCCGATTCACATTCCACGGCTCATGTGGCGACCGCGTCGGCGAGTTCGTCGGCGTGTCCGTCGATGCCGGTCGGGAATTCTCCGTGGCGCACGAGTTCCATGCGACCGTCGGGATGCTCGACGATGGCGGTGCAGCTGTCCACCCAGTCGCCGCAATTCAGGTAGAGGATATCGTCGAGTTGCTTGAGGGCGGGCGTATGGATATGCCCGCATATCACGCCGTCCACGCCGAGCTTCGTGGCGTGCCGTGCGAGCGCCTGTTCGAAGCCGGAGATGAAGGTCGCGGCGCCCTGGACCTTGCGCTTGGCGTAGTCGGCAAGTGACCAGTGGCCGCTTGCCCCGAGCTTGCGCCGCAACCAGGACAGCACCTGGTTCAGATCGACCAGCAGGTTGTAGGAGACATCGCCCAGCACCGAGATCCAGCGCGCGCAAGTCGTGACCTGATCGTATTGATCACCGTGGAGAAGTGCGTAGCGCTTTCCGTCGGTCGCGACGTGGACGTGGTCTCTTTTCACCCGGATGTTGCCAAACGACGCACCCAGGTAGTCGCGCAGCGCCTCGTCGTGGTTACCGGGAATGTAAAAGATTTTCACGCCCCGGCGAGCCAGCCGCAACACCTTCTGCACTACGGTGTTGTGACTCGCGGGCCAGTGCACCACCCGCTTGAGCGACCAGAAATCGACGATGTCGCCGAGCAGAAATATCGTCTCGCATTCGTACTTCCTGAGAAATTCGAGCAGCCGGCCGGCCTGGCAGGCGCGAGATCCGAGATGGATGTCGGACAGGAAGAGCGCGCGGACGCGAATCATTTTTCCAGGAACGCGAAATCGGGCCGCGGCAAGCAGAGTCCAGCGCGGGAGAAGCCTGCGCTAGGCATGCGCTGTGCTATCCGGCATTCAAATAAATGCCCGTCAGGCGAAAACGGGCATTGGACGAGGATGTGATGGAAGCTGTCCCGAGGCGAGGCAGCCTTCCTAACGTAGCGGGAGATTGTTGCAGCGTCGTGACAGATTCCGGAGAGAGATTCACCTGCTGATTGTTGCAGTCGACTGTTACGAGAGAGTTAACTCCACGCACTGGGTCCGATGCATCTGGGTCGGCCGGCCGGAAGGGATGTTGTCGGGGTTCGGGAAACCAGGTCATAGAAAGAAAACTGCAACAAATCCTCTGTAGATTGGCAACCTCCCATACGAGAAGGAGGACCGATCGTGATCGCGAGCCTGCTTCGCTCTCCGGCGCGCACGCCGGAGGAAATGCCAGTCCCGGGCTTCAGCCTCTCCGCCGATGCGATCCGCGACGTGCTGCGCCACGCCCGACCGCTGGGCCACTATGAAGATCCGCACGATCTCAACCTCGGCTTCGGCTTTCTCTACTACGCCTTGGTGCGGGCTTTGCGGCCGAAGCACGTGCTGGTGATCGGTTCGGGATTCGGCTTCAGCGTCGTATGCCTTGCGCTCGGCCTGAAGGACAACGAGAAGGGGCGCCTCTCCTTTGTCGATCCCTCGTATTCGGTGCTCACCGATGGGCCGCTCAAGACGGTGGGCGGCACTTCGCAATGGGACGATCCGCCGAAGGTCGAGCGGCATTTCGCCCGTTTCGGAGTCGAGCAACTGGTGACGCACTACCGAATCCGGAGCGATGAGTTTTTCAAGCGTTACGCCGAGTGGAAGCTCCCGCAAATCGATTTCGCTTTCATCGACGGGAGCCATGCCTACGAGGATGTGAAGCACGACTTCGTCTCGACTCTGCATCACTCGGGAAACAACGCCTATCTGCTGCTGCACGATACCAACATTTACATCCGGGAAATGGTGCGGCACGCCGGCGTCAAGCGCTGGCTGAAGGCGGTAAAGCGCAGCAAGGACGCTTTCGAGATCGTCGATTTCCCGTTCTCCTCCGGCGTGGCGATCGTGCGCGTGCTGGTCGACGAAGCTTGGAAATCCCTGGACTCGCGATCGCGGGCCTGACCGCAATCCTCGCCGTCGCGGCGGCGTACCTTTTCTGGCGCCACGTTTGGTTCTTCCGTAATCCGGCGCGCGTCACGCCGGGCGGCGAAGGCATCGTCTCCGCCGCTGACGGAACCGTCGTCTACGTGAAGAAGGTCGAGCCCGGCGAGCCGGTCATCAGCATCAAGCAGGGACTCGCCGCGACGCTGGCCGACATACTGCACGAGGACGAGAAGGTACCCAAGCTGCTGGTGGGCGTGTTCATGAGCCCGTTCGACGTGCACTACAATCGCGCGCCGATATCCGGCGTGGTGGATTTCGTGCGCCACTACCCCGGGCGCGGGCCCAACCTGCACATGGGGCCGATGCATTGGCGCGTCCTGCGGCGGCGTGAACCCTACTACGCCGGGTCGGAGCACATCGTGCAGAACGAGCGCACGGTCACGCGGATAAACGATGCGCTGAAGGGTGCCGGGTTTTCCTGTTATGTGGTGCAGATCGCCGCGAAGACGGTCGCCGGCGTCGATTCCTACGTGAAGCCCGGTGGAATCGTCGAGAAGGGCGCCATCTTTGGCATGATCCGCATCGGTTCGCAGGTCGACGTGGTCCTGCCCTGGCGCGAGGGGATGAACGTGCGGGTAAAGCCTGGTGACCGCGTGCGCGCCGGCGAGACGCTGCTTTGCGATTGACGTAATCAGGTTCGATGTGGCGGCTAGCCCGCGAGTGCCGCCCGATCCGGGCTCGAGCGCACCTCGAGCTTCACGT
>JBGPTG010000402.1:0-2979 GCA_041490545.1 Gammaproteobacteria bacterium | reverse complement strand
TGAGCAGCGCGTCTCCCGCCGCGTGACCGAACTTGTCGTTGATCGTCTTGAAGCGATCGACGTCGACGTAGAACAGCGCGAGTAGCTGGCCGCTCCGGCGCGCCCGCGCGAGCACCTGCTCGAGGCGGTCCATCAGCAGGTGGCGGTTGGGGAGGCCGGTGAGGTGATCGTGCCGCGCTGCGCGCTCGAGTTCGGCACGGCTCTCGATCAGCTCCCGCTCGGCGCGCTTGCGCTCACTGATGTCGGCGCTCGTGCCGATCAGCCGCAGTGCGCGACCGTCGGGCCCGCGCGCGGTTACCCGGCCATGGCTCTGGATCCAGATCCACTCCCCGCTTTGAGTGCGAACCCGGTGCTCCGCGAGATAGTGCGAGGTCGTGCCCTTCAGCGCGTCGCGAATCAGTCCGCTCACCCTCGGACGGTCCTCCGGGTGGACGAGCTGATCGAGTGCGGCGAACGTGGTCCGCGTGGCGGCACTCTCGGCGCCCAGCAGCACCGACCAGCGCTCGCTGAGGTAAACATCTCCGCTGGCGATGTTCCAGTCGAACAGCGCGAGCTGCGAACTCTCGAGCGCCAGGCCGAGCTGCCCCTCGCTGTCGCGCAGCATGCGCTCGGTCCGCTTGAGCGCGGTGACGTCGTTCGCCAGCACGTAGAACCCCGGGACGCGGCCGTGCTCGTCCCGGTCCGGAACGTAGCGCAACTGAATGTTGCGCTCCGCCCCTCCCGACGAAACCGGAAATCCGGCCTCGACTTCGTGTCCCGAAAGCACCTGCCGTATATGCGGTGCCCGCAGTGAGTAGCCCTCCTCGCCGTAGACCTCGCGCACGGTACGACCGATCATCTGCTCCCGGGCGAGGCCGAACCACTCCTGGTAGGTTGCATTCGCAAAGCGATACCGCTCGCCGGCATCGATGTAGGCGATCAGTGCCGGCATGGAATCGGCGATGATCCGCAAACGGTGAGCGCTTTGTTCGAGCGCGGCGCCAGTCTCGTCGCGATCGAGCATCAGCGAACTGAATTCCGCCGCCAGATCGCCGATCTCGTCCCGGCGGTTGACCAGTGACTGCGGGAGTTTGCCCGAGCCCCTGCGCATTTCCCGGATGGTGTTGCGCAACGCGAGCAGCGGCGCAATCAGGTACGCGGTGCCAAACCAGACGAGCGGCGCGAGCAACAGCACTAGCAGCAAGGCGACTTCGACGATTCTCGTTTGCGCCGCCACGATCGGCGCGTAAGCTTCCTCGACCGGCAATACCGCCATCAGCACCCACGGCACGCTGCGCAGCTGCTTGTAGCTGAACACCGCGCGCGACCCGCGGCTGTTGACGTCTTCTTCCCATCCGCTCGGCCCGGCGATGGCGTGATCGAAATTGCGCGATGCGCCTGGCGCCGGTCCCTGGGTCATGATGCGCTCGCGCTCGCCCGACATGATGATCGTGCGGTCGTGTCCGAAAAGGACGAAATTGCCGGTCCTGCCGAAGCTCGTCGTTCCCAGCTTGCCGAGAAAATTCGGCCGCAGCAGGTTCAAGGATCCCGCAAGCATCCCGACCATCCTGCCCTGCCTGTCGAAGACCGGGGCGGTGAGCACGATGATCGGCTGCTTCAGCGACCGGGCCATGATCGGCGCCGATATCTGCGGCTTGGCCTCCTTCATCGTGAGACGGAAATACTCGCGCTCGCGCACGCTGGTCTCGCGCAGGCCGAGCTCGGGAAGATTGGCGAGCACCTCTCCCGTACGCGACACCACGAACATGCGGTCAAACAGGGAACGCACCCCCGGCCGGTTCTCCAGATCCACGGCAAGGCGTGCGGGATCGCCGATGAGCGCGGAAGGAATATTGTTGGCCACCAGGATCAGCGCCTGATGCGTCGTGGTGAGCTTGTCGTCGATTTCCTCGGCGACCCGGGAGACCAGCGCAAACTGCTCCTTGCCGAGCAGCTGCGCCATGTCCGACCCGACGAAATACAGCTGAACGGCCGAAATCAGGGCGAGCAGCGCGACGAAGGACGCCGTGACGGCAAGCGTCACCTTGGTCTTGATGCTGCGAAACATGGAGTGAGCTCCGGGCTCCGGGGTCAGCCGCGAAGCTTGAATCGCTGTATCTTCCCCGTCGCGGTCTTCGGCAACTCGGAAATGAATTCGATCCAGCGCGGGTACTTGTAAGGCGCAAGCTTGTCCTTGACGCTCTGCTGCAGCGCCTGCTTGAGAGCGTCGCTCGGCGACCGGCCCGGTTTGAGCACCACGAAGGCCTTGGGCTTGACCAGCTTGTTCTCGTCCTCGGCGCCGATGACCGCCGCCTCGAGCACCGCGTCGTGCGACACCAGCGCCGCCTCGACCTCGGCCGGAGACACGTAGATTCCCGAAACCTTGAGCATGTCGTCGGACCGGCCGCCGTATACGAAGTAACCGTCCTGGTCCTGGCTGTACTTGTCGCCGCTGCGGGTCCAGCCCCCGGCGAACGTAGTGCGGCTTTTCTCGCGGTTGTTCCAGTAGAGCGAGGCACTGGTCGGGCCGCCGATCTGCAGTTCGCCCAGTTCGCCCTGCCTGACCGCATTGCCCTCCTCGTCCACCACGCGCAGCGCGTAGCCTGGCACCGCCTTGCCGGTGGTGCCGTAACGCACGTCACCGGGCCGGTTGGAAAGGAAGATGTGCAGCATTTCGGTAGAACCGATGCCGTCCAGAATATCCAGGCCGGTTCTTTCCTTCCAGCTCCTGGAGATCTGCGGCGGGAGGGCTTCGCCCGCGGATACACACAGACGCAGCGCCAGCGCTTCCTTGGGCGGAAACTCCGGGTGAGCGAGCATCGCCGCGTAGAGCGTGGGCACACCGTAGAAAAGCGTCGGTTTTTTCTCCGTAAGGCGCTTGAACACCGACGCGGGCGTGGGGCGCTCGGCCATCAGGATGGCGGTGGCTCCGGTGGCCAGCGTGAACGAAAGCGCGTTTCCCAGACCGTAGGCGAAGAACAGCTTTGCTGCCGAGAAGAC
>JBGPTG010000401.1:0-2990 GCA_041490545.1 Gammaproteobacteria bacterium | reverse complement strand
TTGTAAGGGGAATCGGGATTGACGAGAAGAGCCATGCCGAAGAAACCGACAGTGGAAACCGGAGCGAAGTCCTTCACCGGGTCGTAAGGCAGGGACTTGAACAGCGACACGCTCACGGCGTGGCCGGAGTTGAGCCACAGCAGCGTGTAGCCGTCGGGGTCCGCCTTCATGACGGCTTCGGTTGCGACGACCTGGCCGGCGCTCGGCCGGTTGTCGACGATGACCTGTTGGCCCATCGTCTGCGAGAGCTTCTGGGCGAGCACGCGCGCGGTGATGTCGGCGACGCCGCCCGCGGCGTAGGGCAGCACGATCTTGATCGGCTGCGTGGGGTAGTTCTGCGCGAGCGCGGCGCCGGCGAAGGCGAGCAGCGCCGCACAACCGAGCCGTTCGCTCAGACTGCGCAAGAAACTAGGCATGCTGATTTTCCTCCTCAAAGGACCGGATCTAGCGCGGGCACCAGCAATCCGGCCGAACGCGGAACACGCTCTGTGCCGTTTCGCCGAGTATGCCCTTCTTTTGCGCTTCGTTGAAGGTGGCGCCTTCGACAACTTTCGTGGGTTCCGGATCGCCGATCGGGAACGGCTGGTCCGAGCCGAGCATGATTCGCCCGGGCGCAGCCTTCTTCGCCAGGAATTCGAGCGCGTCGGCATCGAACACGCAGGAGTCGAAGTACATGGCTTCGAAGCCTTTGCGCGGGTCGGCGAGCTTGCCGTGCGAAATCGCGTGGTTACGCGCGAGGCGCCCGAGCGCGAAGGGCAGCGCGGCGCCGCCGTGCGAGAGCACAAACTTCATGCCGGGGAACTTCAGCAGGTGTCCGGAAAAGAGCAGCCGCGACACCGCGATCGAGGTGTCGGCGAGGCGCCCGATGGCGTTGACGAGATCGTAGTCGGCGAGGCGCGGCTCGCCGCACAGGAACATGGGGTGCAGGAACACCGCGGCGCGGGTGTCGGAAGCCGCCTGCCAGAATGGATCGAGCGAAGGATCATCGAGATTCCCGCTCATGCCTTTCGGCAGCGTGCCGATCATGACGCCGCCGAAACCCTGGTCCAGCGCCTCGCGCAGCACCTCGGCGGCGAGCTCGCCGTTCTGCAGCGGCACCGTGGCGAGGGGAGTGAAACGGGTCTCGCCGCTCAGCTCCTCGCGCAGGCATTCGTTGTAGAAGCGGCTCCATGCGAGGCCTTCGCCGGAGGGCAATTCGTAGCCGAAGCTGTCGAGCCAGCCGCCGACGAGCTGGTGATCGATGCCGTTCCTGTCCATCCACGCGCGCCGATCGGCGAGGTCGGAGAGCTTCGGCGAGATCGGCCGCGTCGGCTCGCCCCCGGGGAACTGCATGCGTATGCCTTTTGCGTCGCGCAGCAGCTTCACTCCGGGAAACTTCATGGCATGGACGTCGTAGCGCTCGACGAGGAGCTTCGGGACGAAATGCGCGTGAATGTCGATGACGATGTTTTTCATGCCGGAGGCGCCTTTGCATTGCGGATCGTGGTCCAGATCGCCAGGTGCGACATCGGCAGCGTGTCGAGCGTCGCGTTCAAGGGACCGAGCGCATCGTTGACCGCGTTGGCGATCGCCGCGGGCGCGCCGAGATAGCCGGCTTCGCCCGAGCCTTTCTGGCCGAAGGTGGTGAGCGGGGAGGGCGTGCAGTGGTCGACGATGCTCATCGCCGGCACTTCCATGGACCCCGGGATCAGGTAGTCCATGAAGGTGCCGCTCGCGAGCTGGCCGTTCTCGGTATACGAGAACTTCTCGTACAAGGCCGCGCCGATGCCGTGCGCGATGCCGCCGTAGGTCATGCCGTGGACGATGTCCGGGTTGATCATCACGCCGCAGTCGTGGCCGCAGACGTATTTGCCGATCGAGGGCTTGCCGGTGTCCGGGTCGATCTCGACCAGCACGACGTGCGCCTCGAAGGCGTAGCAGGGGTAGATCTGGATGCGGCCTTCGGGCGTGGGGAGGCCGCCGCCGGTCGGTACTTCCCAGACGAACTTCGCCTGCAATCCAGGCTCCAGGCCGGGCGGCAACTTGTGGAATTTCCGGTGCGCGATCTCGACCAGCTGGTCCCAGGTGAGCTTCTTCTCCGGCGCGCCTTTCAGGCTGACGTTGCCGTCGCGGTAATCGAGGTCTTCGGGCGAGCACTCGAAGTTGTGCGCGGCGATGGCGATCAAGGTCTCCTTGATCGTTTTCGCCGCCCCCGCGGCCGCGCCGCCGAGCATGATTGCCATGCGGCTGCCGACGGGGCTGTTGGAGGGCAGCGCGGTGAGGGAATCGGCGCGCACCACGCGTATCGTCGCCGGATCGCGCTCGAGGATTTCCCCGAGCACCGTCGACACCAGCGACTCGTGGCCCTGGCCCGAGCTCGAATTGTTGATGACGCCGGTGACCGAGCCCGAGAGATCGATGCGCACCAGGCACGAATCCATCCAGGTGGTGTTCTCGTTCTTCGGATTCATCAGCACCTCGAACGCCGAATTGCCGCCCGAGGGCTCGAGGCAGGTGGCGATGCCGATGCCGGCAAGACGTCCGGAGCGCCGCGCATCGTCACGCGCGCGCACGAGCGCCGGGTAGTCGGCCGCGGCGAGCGCCTTGTCGAGCACTGCGTGATAGTCGCCCGAATCGTAGGTCGAGCCGCTGGGGATGGTGTAGGGAAACTGCTCCCTGCGGATGAAGTTTTTCTGTCGCAGGGCGATGCGGTCCATGCCGAGGTGCTGCGCGACGCGGTCGATCGCCCGCTCGATCGCGTAATTGGTCGGCGCCTGGCCGAAGCCGCGCACCGCCTCTTGCGGCGTCTTGTTCGTCATGAGCGAGGTTGGCTCGTACTCGATCGCTTCGATCGCGTACGGCCCGCAGATCGCGGACACGGGCTTGCCCAGTTGGAAAGGCGAGCGGCCGGCGTAGGCGCCGACGTCGTCCACCGCGCGGATCTTCATCGCGCGGATGCGGCCATCGTCCTCGAACGCCACCTGCATGTCGAAGAAGCGGTCGGGCCCCTG
>JBGPTG010000400.1:0-3004 GCA_041490545.1 Gammaproteobacteria bacterium | reverse complement strand
TCCGTTCGCGCTCATCCGCGTGAGCGGCGCGGAGGTGAAACAAGGGGACGTCACACTCAGCGTTGCGATCACGCTGCACGGTGCCACGCGCACGCTGCAGGTGCCTGCGAGAATCGACGCCGATGCCGATCAGATGAGCGTGACCGGGCGGCTTTCCTTCGACCAGACCGATTTCGGCATCACGCCCTATTCGCTCCTCGGCGGCGCCATCGCGGTGAAGAACGGCGTCGAGTTGCGTTTCCGCATCCGCGCGCGCCGGCTGCCGGGAGCGGGGTAAACCATCGTTCCGCCGGAGCGCACGCGCGAGCTCGTCGCCGCAGGGGACGCTCGTATCGACGTGATCGCCGAAGGCGCCGGGCCTCTCGTCGTCATCCTGCCTTCGCGCGGCCGCGATTCGGAGGATTACGACGAAGTCGCCTCGGGGATCGCGAAAACCGGACATCGCGTGCTGCGCCCGCAGCCGCGCGGCACCTGCCGCAGTACCGGGCCGATGACGGGCCTGACGCTCCACGATTTCGCCCGCGACGTGGCGGCGGTGATCGAACATGCGGGCGGCCCCGCGGTCGTCGCCGGGCACGCCTTTGGCAACTGGGTCGCGCGCATGACCGCGGCCGATCATCCCGGGCTCGTTCGCGGCGTGGTGATTCTCGCGGCAGCGTCGAAGGCGTATCCTTTTTTTGCCGGGGCGAAGGACCTGGTCGAGGCGGTGAAAAAGGCCGGCGATCCCGCGCTCACCGAAACGGAGCGCCTGAAATACCTGCGCGCGGCGTTCTTCGCGCCCGGACACGACGCGAGCGCGTGGCTGAAAGGCTGGTATCCGGAAGTAAACGAAAGTCAGTTCGCCGCCGGCCGGGCCACGCGGCAGGAAGAATGGTGGGGGGCGGGCACAGCGCCGCTCCTCGACCTTCAGGCGGCGCTCGATCCCTTCAAGCCGCGCGAGACGGCGAACGAGCTCAGGGATGAGTTCGGCGGGCGCGTCGCGATCGCCGTGATTCCCGACGCAAGCCACGCGCTCATCCCCGAGCAGCCGGCCGCTGTTGTCGAGGCGATGGTCGCCTGGATGCGAAAACTCCCGAAGTAGCCTGCAGAAAATCCCGGTCTCCACTCGGGAGGAAAGGCGAAGATGCAGATTTCTATCTGCTCTGATCCTCTATTTCTCTTGCCTCGTGTGAGAATTCTCTTCCGATGGAATTGAAATCTTCGGCGCCCATTCCAGCCAATCCTTCGCTGGCTGGTCGTAGAGGTGAAATACCGCCGCGTTCTTTGCTTGCTTCGCTTGCGGATCGTTCGGGGTGGCGAAGACAATCCCCCCTGCCACCAGCGACTTCAGCGACTCCACGTTGATTTCCAGGCCGCTGAACAAGCCGAACTTCACGTCGGCCCCGCTGGAATTCCAGAATTTCGTGCTGGTGCGAACGAGCTTCACGTACCGCGGTTTGATCAGCGCGTGGATTTCCGCCGCGGTCGCATCGGCGCTGAGTCGGACGGCCCGTACCGCACCCACCTCGATGCCTCGATAGTAGACCGGCGAACTGGGTTTCAAGGATCCGAGACGATTGGCGCGCAGGACGATCTCCAGGCCCTCGGGCACCACGGCCGCCTGCGAGTCCTCCATGCCGATAAAATCCGATCGGGGCTTGCCGGTACCCGGCAATACCTGAATGTATGCCCCGGTAATGACCGTTCCCAGGTTGGAGATGTCCTGAAGTTCCGTTCCGAGACGCACGATCCAGAACACCGATCCTTCCCTGGCGATCGAAGCGACCGAGCGTAGCAGGCGCGCCTCGACTACCACGTCGCGCAGGTCGTCGCTCAACTTCACTGCCTTCACCTCGCCGATCCGCACACCGCTATATTGAATCGGCGTCCGGCCGGCCTTGAGGCCGCTGCCGTCCTTGAATCGGATTGTGATCGTCGGACCGAACTCCCGGACCTGGTCATAGACGAGATAACCCGCCACCAGTGCGGCAACCAGGGGGACAACCCACATGACCGGAAAGCTCGACTGGTGTTGCTTCACCTTCGCCCGGGGCAGCTTGTCCACGGTCTCGGAATCCTTCTGCGAATCGGTCATGTTTCTTGCTCCGTTTTCTCCCAGATCGAGGTCGGGTCAAAATTGGCCGAAGCCAGAATGGTAAACACCACCATGGCGGTGAACGCGATGAGCCCGCGGCCCGGCAGCACCGTGGCAATCTGTCCCAACTTCACCAAGGCCACAAGTATCGCCAGGAGGAACACATCGAGCATCGCCCACGGACCTATCACGTCGAGGATCCTGTAAATCCAGGTGCGCTCCTGTCGCCAGAATGTGGATCTGAATTTCGTCACGACGACCAGAAAGAAAAGCCCGAGCAGTTTAAGGAGTGGGACCAAGATACTGGCGAGAAAGACAATCGTCGCTATCGGCCACTGACCGTCCTGATACAGAGTCACGCACCCGTCCCAAACGGTGCTTTCCGAATACGCTCCGTAGAAATCCATGCGCAAAATCGGATAGATGTTGGCCGGCACGAAAAAAATCAGCGCAGCCAGCGAGAACGCCGCCGTGCGTCCGAGGCTGTCCACCGGATGCTTGCCGATGACAGACCCGCAGCGGAAACACTCGGCCGCAGCGCCCGGCTGCAGCGCCTCGATACGCTGCAGCAGACCACAGGTTTTGCAAGCGATGATGGATTCCACCAGTTCGAAGCCCCAGGGATTGATCCTGAATCGGACTATTGTATGCTTGCGCGCGAGTGCAAGAAACGCGGAGGCAGGGATGTCGCAGAGCACCTGGATCGATCAGTTTCCCGGCAATTTCATGTGGTCGAACGCGACCCTGGTGTGCAAGGGCATGGCGCCATACGGCGCGGCGGCGGTCGGCGAGATCGACCGCATCGCCGCGCGGCTCGCCGCGCGCGGCATGGGCGACGCCGACGCGTGGTGGCAGGAGTGGTGCGCGGCGGCAGAGAGGAACGAGACGCTCGCCGACCAGGCCGCACGCGAAGGCCGCGACCTTACCGCG
>JBGPTG010000399.1:0-3004 GCA_041490545.1 Gammaproteobacteria bacterium | reverse complement strand
ATGGACAAGCGCCACCCGCAGCTGCCCGACACGCCCACCTTCCGCGAGCTGGGCGTCGACTGGGTCGACGGCGCCTTTCGCGGCATCGGCATGCCGAAGTCCACGCCTCCCGAGCTGCGCAAGCGCATGTCGGACCTGTGGGCGGCGCTGAACAACGACCCGGAGATGAAGGAACTCGCCGCGAAGAGCGGCTTCGAGCTGGTCAACGTCGGCGTCGAGCAGATGGACGCCTTCATGAAGGAGCGCATCCGGATCTACGCCGGCGTGGCGAAGCAGATGGGGCTGGCGAAGTAGCCGCGATCAGCGGTGGCCGTCGGTCAGGCCTTCGGCCCATGCGTCCGGCGCGCCGTGCTGGACGGGAAACACCCTGGACTGATAGTAATCCTTGAGCGTGGTCAGCTCCATGAGGACGTTGAGCGGTAGGCCTTGGCTATTCCCGCGGGTATCGGTGAGCAGATCCTCGAAGTAGCGATCCATCTCCCGCGGCATTTTCCACAGTTTGGCCATGCGATTGACGATCCCGGGAAACGCCGCGGCAAGCTTCCCGGGCATTGCCGGCCCCTTGATCGACACGAGCAGCGCGTAGGCTGCTTCGCTCAATTCGAGATCATCTCTTTCCAGTTCGCGACCCTTGCTGAAATCCGCCTGCGTCGTGGCGCCGGGCTTGACGGCTAGATTGGCGTTCATTCGCGGTCTCCACTCTCACCAATGCGACGACCGAGTGTAGGCGCGACCGCCCGATATGACATCGGCATTTCCTGCCAAAACCGGACAAAGTGCGCAGATTCGCTCCGGTCGTCGACGCGGTAGCTAGCCCTTCCAGGATTTCCGGATTTCGTAGCGGCTGCCTCGAGGCAGCGTTACCGACTGCACCAGCGCGAAGCCGTCGAGCCGCCATTCGATCGGTTTCAGCGCCGGCATCGCCTCGGGCTCGCCTGCGTCGCGCAACAGGGTGACGTGCGAGACGAACGGCTTTGCGTCGAAGCCGATGTTCGAGCGCGCCAACGCATCCCGCAGCTCCGCGACCATCGAATCGAGTTGACCCGGGACCGTGGACGCGCCCGCCCAAGCGATGCGGTTGTGCTTCCAGTAACCCGGCCGGTCGAGGACCAGCGAAATGCCGCGCGGCACGACTTCGCCCGCGGCACGTTCGACTTCCCCGACGCGCGTATCCTCGACGCTGCCGAGAAAAGCAAGCGTCACATGCAGATTCTCCGGACGCGTCGACCGGCCGCCGCAAACAGCGTGAAGCTCGCGCGACCAGCGGGCGAGCTGCGCGCGTACATCGTCGTCAGGCCAGAGCGCGAAGAAAAGCCTCACTGAACAAGGAAACCGGGGACAGACCACGGTTTCCGACCCGAAGCAAAGATAAGAACCATGGTCTGTACCCGGTTTTTCTCAAACACGGCCTCTCACCTGTGTGAGCAACTGATCCAGAAGCTTATCGGAAAGGGCCCTTGGGCTTACGCTGCCGCACACAAGACACCCAAAAGAAAAAGGACCCTCGCTGGTCCTTTTCCATTCTTCGCGATTGCAGACTTATTTACTACCGATGACGCTGGTGGTAGTCAGCGTCACGGCGACGTTCGCCAGGGCTCGACCGACCAGGGTTCCACCGGTAAAGGTGATGGACCCGGCGACGGCGTCACCCGCGAGGATGTTGCCTTGGAACACCGAAGTCGTCATGGTCGTGCCGGCAATCGGTGCCCAGAACACGTTGGCTGGCTGCCCGCCGCCCTCCATGACCACCGAGAAGTTGGTGCCCGTGAGCGCGCCATTGACGAGGAAAATCCAGACCCCGTTCGAGGGTCCCGAGAGCGTCAGCATGCCTGTCTTGGCTGTCGCGTCGGCGCAGTAGACACCGGGAGCAAGATTCTGGGCCGAAAGGTCGCCCGGCATCTGGATGCAAGACTGGAACTGGATCGCAGCGTAGGCGTTAAGGAAGTCCGCGTGCGCCGAAGCCGCGGCCGAGTTGGACGCAGGGGGCGTCGCGCCCGCAATCGTACAGCCGGTATTGGTGAAGGCAGCAGTAATGCCGGGGGAGATACCCACGTCTCCGACCACGGAGCCGGCGGTACAGGTTACAGCCGTTCCACCCAGGACCGAAAATCCCGATGCCGAACCCAGTGACACCTGGGCCCATACCGGGGAAGCGCCGCCAAGCAGCGCGGCCGTCGCAAGCAAACACGTAGAGAGATTCTTCTGAAGATTATTCATGGTGCATTTCCTTTCGTAAGTTTTTCAGAGGGGCAAGGCACAATCCCCGGCGAGCCTTTATTTACGATGCACCGCACCGGAGCCCCGCGTGAGGATTTTTCCTTGGACGATTGAGAGGTCTCATGCAGGTATTCCCAAAGTCAAAGCTGGATCACCGACCGTGAGACCGCTCATCAACGGTGCATTTATAGTCCTTGCGCCCGAGGCAGGCTGTGCGCTGGTGCACGCAAGGCGAACAATTTCTTGCGGCCGGCACCGGATTCCCGCTTGAATATTCGGAAGGGTAATAAGCTCTTTGATTCTCGCAGTGCTGCTGTCGGTGTCGCTCGTCTTTGCGCAGAACTCGCCATCCAATGCTCTACACAATCTGGTTGATCTGGTCGCGTTCGGATTTGAATGGCGTGTCCCGGGCATGCGGAGCGACGCCGGCGGAACGGCAGGTTCGAGTCTCGTCAGGGCTTTTACTTGATCCGGCAGGCTCCCGGGCCGGGCGAACCCGAGTACCCCTGACCGACTTGTGTGTCCCAACGCACAGACGTGGGTGGGGAAGACCGCGAATATCGGCCATGTCCAAAAAACGAAACGGTCCAACCCTTGCCAACGAGGCTCGCAAGGCGGAGGGCATCACCGAAGTGCGGCGCCAGGAAGCGTTGCTCATAACGGGAGCTTTGCAGAACGCGATTCTCAATAGCGCCAACTTTTCGAGTATCGCCACCGACGAGAAGGGCGTCATTCAGATCTTCAACGTCGGCGCCGAGCGCATGCTGGGCTACGCGGCCGCCGACGT
>JBGPTG010000398.1:0-3019 GCA_041490545.1 Gammaproteobacteria bacterium | reverse complement strand
GGCAAAGGCGAAACTCGCCGAGAAAGGCGTCGCAATCCGGGTGGTATCCATGCCTTGCACGTCGTTGTTCGACCGCCAGCCGCCGATGTACAAGGACATCGTCCTGATACCGACGCTTCCCAGGGTCGCGGTGGAAGCCGGGGTGAGCGACTTCTGGCGCAAGTACGTCGGCCTCGAAGGTGCCGTGGTGGGCATAGACCGCTACGGAGAGTCGGCGCCGGGACCGGCGCTTTTCGAATATTTCGGCTTCACCGTTGACAACGTGGTGAAGGCCGTCAAGAGCGTACTAAACTAGAAATTCCCAAGGAGTCAACGCATGACAATTCGAGTCGCCATCAACGGCTATGGACGCATCGGTCGCAACATCTTGCGCGCGCACTACGAAGGCAAGAAACATGACCTGCAGATCGTCGCAATCAACGACCTTGGCAATGCACAAACGAACGCGCACCTGACGCGATACGACACGGTGCACGGAAAATTCCCCGGCACCGTCGTCGTGGACGGCGAGGCCATGGTCGTGAACGGCGACCGCATCCAGGTCTGCGCCAAGCGCAACCCTGCGGAGCTGCCCTGGAAGGACCTGAAAGTAGACGTAGTGCTGGAATGCACCGGTCTCTTCACCAGCAAGGAGAAGGCTTCGGCGCACCTCGCCGCCGGCGCGAAGAAAGTGATCATATCCGCACCGGGCGGCAAGGACATCGACGCGACCATCGTCTACGGGGTGAACCACAATGTGCTCAAGTCCGCGCACACGGTCATTTCGAACGCCTCCTGCACGACCAACTGCCTCGCGCCCATGGTCAAGGCGCTGCACGACCGCATCGGCGTGGTCTGCGGCCTGATGACCACCATTCACGCCTACACCAACGACCAGGTGCTGACCGACGTCTATCACGAGGACCTGCGCCGGGCCCGCTCCGCGAGCATGAACATGATTCCGACCAAGACCGGGGCCGCCGCCGCCGTGGGCCTGGTGCTGCCCGAACTGAACGGCAAGCTGGACGGATTCTCCATACGCGTGCCTACGATCAACGTTTCGATCGTCGACCTTTCCTTCGTGGCGAAGCGCGCTACCAGCGTGGACGAAGTCAACAACGCCGTAAAGCAAGCTTCCGAAACGGACCTGAAAGGGATCCTCGCGTACAACACCGAGCCGCTCGTCTCCTCGGATTTCAACCACAATCCGGCGTCGTCGATTTTCGACGCCAGCCTCACCAAGGTCGCGGAAGGCACCCTGGTGAAGGTTTCGTCCTGGTATGACAACGAGTGGGGTTTCAGCAACCGGATGCTCGACGCAACGGTCGCGCTGATGAACGCGAAGTAGGTCCGTGCGCATTCTCAAGATGTCGGAGCTGGACCTGCGGGGTAAGCGGGTTCTGGTCCGGGTCGATTTCAACGTTCCCATCCAGGACGGGGTCATCACCGACGACACGCGCATCCGCGCCGCGCTCCCCGGGATCAGGGGGGCGCTGGCGCAAGGTGCGCGTTTGATGCTGGTCTCCCATCTCGGCCGGCCGAAGGAGGGCGAGTTCGACGACAAGGAATCGCTCGCTCCGGTGGCGAAGCATCTCTCCCGGCTGCTCGGCACCGATGTGCCGCTCAAGCGCGACTGGCTCGACGGCGTGGCGGTCGAGCCGGGCAAGGTCGTGCTGCTCGAGAACTGCCGCTTCAACATAGGCGAAAAGAAGGACGACGACGCGCTGGCGCGGAAAATGGCGGCGTTGTGCGATGTCTATGTCAACGATGCTTTCGGCACCGCGCACCGGGCCGAGGCGACCACGCATGGCGTCGCGAAGTATGCCCCGGTGGCTTGCGCCGGGCCGCTGATGGCGGCGGAAATCGAAGCGCTGTCAAAGGCGCTCGAGCACCCGGCGCGGCCGCTCGTTGCGATTGTCGCCGGCTCGAAAGTCTCGACCAAGCTTACGATCCTGGCGGCGCTCGCCGAGAAAGTGGATCGCCTGATCGCGGGCGGCGGCATCTTGAATACCTTCATGCTCGCCGCCGGCATGAAGATCGGCAAGTCGCTCGCCGAGCCGGGCCTCGTCGCGGAGGCGAGGAAGATCATGGCGATCCTCAAGGCGAAGGGCGGCGAAGCGCCGCTCCCGGTAGACGTGGTGTGCGCGAAGGAGCTCTCGGCCACGGCGAAGGCCGAGATCAAGCCGGCGTCTGCGGTCGAGGACGACGACCTGATTCTCGATATCGGCCCGCGGACCGCGGTGGCGTTTGCCAAGAGCCTCTCCGAAGCCGGCACCATCGTCTGGAACGGCCCGGTGGGCGTGTTCGAGTTCGACCAGTTCGGACAGGGAACGAAAGCCGTTGCGCAGGCGATCGCCGGCTCAGGCGCTTTTTCGCTTGCCGGCGGCGGCGATACGCTCGCCGCCATCTCCAAATATGGCGTGACCGACCGGATCTCCTACATCTCGACCGGCGGCGGCGCCTTTCTCGAATTTCTCGAAGGGAAAAAGCTGCCGGCGATCGAGATCCTCGAAGCACGGGCGGCTGCTTAGATTTTTTCCAACGCTGACAGTCCAGGCTGTCATTCTGAGCCGCGAAGCGGCGAAGGATTTCATTCCGCCGGACTTCGGGACGATAAGATTCGTGCTTGCCGGAGCCGGGTGCCGAGCGGTGCTTCTACTTGGCGGGGCGGGTTTCGATCCCGGCGGCGCGGGCCAGTTCTTTGTGCACCCGCGAGACGCGCTCGACTTCGCCCTTTGCGGGGAAGCGTTCGTAGAATCCCTCCGAGCGGAATGCGCGCACTTGTTCGCGCCACGGCGCCAGGCGCTCTTCCCAGCGCTTTAGCCGCCCTTCCGCGGGGTCGCCGTCGTCCCGGGCGAGGTCTGCGCAGACCCGGATCATGGCTTTGAGCGTGACCGGCTTGGTGACCGTGTAGTTGGCGTGCCCCCAGGCCTCGCCCCAGACTTTTTCCGCCACCTTGAGGAAGTCGCGCACCATGCCGTAGTAGCGCGGCACTTCGCGGGCGCTGCCTCCGGAGGTCTGGATTTTGCGCCAGTCGCGG
>JBGPTG010000397.1:0-3023 GCA_041490545.1 Gammaproteobacteria bacterium | reverse complement strand
GCTGTCGAAATCCGGCGATACCAAGGTCAGCGACTTCGGCGCTTCTTTCCAGCAACGGTTCGGTCACGAGACCACGCAGCTCACCGGGGTCGGCTCACCCGCATACATGTCGCCCGAGCAGATCCGCATGGAGGACGTTACCCACCAGACCGACATCTATTCTCTGGGAGTCGTGATGTACCGCCTGCTGACGGGGCGGCTGCCATACGAAGCTCCGACCCAGGCCAGCCTGAGCTATGCGATCCTGAACACCCTTCCGGCGCGTCCTGCGACGCTACGCCCGGACCTGCCGCCGTTGCTGGATCAGATCGTGATGAAGACCATCAACAAGGATCCCGCGGAACGCTACGCAAGCTGGCTCGAGTTCGGCAAAGACCTCAGCCGCGCGTTCACCACGCTGCGGCTGGCCGGCGAATCGGTATCCGATTCCGAGAAATTCAACCAGCTTCGCGAGATGGCTTTCTTCGAGGATTTCGACGACGTGGCCCTTTGGGAAGTTGTCCGCATCGGAAGCTGGAAACCGATCGCCGAGGGGACCGTCATCATCCGCGAGGCCGATCAGGGCGACAGCTTTTACCTGCTCATCGAAGGCGAGGTTGGGGTCGCCCTGCTCGGCAAGCAGCTGAACACCATCAAACCGGGGGGCTGTTTCGGCGAAATACTGTACTTCGCAGGCAGGACCGGGCGCCGCACCACCACCATCACGGCGATCGGCGATGTCACCGTGATCGAGATCAGGTCTGATGCGCTGCGCGCCGCCACCGATGCCTGCCAGGTCGGTTTCAACAAGGCGTTCATGCGCGTGCTGGTCGATCGCCTCACGCAGGCCAACCTGCGTCTCGCAGGGAGAGGCTAGCGATCCCCTCCGGGATCGCGATCTTCCCCGACCCAGCGGTCGGCGGCCGCGTCGTCCGACGCACGCGATTCGACCCAGCGGGTGCTGTCTGGCGTCTGCTCCTTCTTCCAGAAAGGCGCGCGAGTCTTCAGGTAGTCCATGATGAACTCGCACGAAGCGAACGCCTCGCCCCGATGGGCGCCGGCGACGACCACCAGCACGATCTGGTCGGCCGGCTTCAGCTCGCCGACACGGTGGATGACGAGAACCTCCAGGATGTCCCAGCGCCGCCTGGCCTCGGCGACGATGTTCTCGAGCGCCTTCTCGGTCATGCCCGGATAGTGCTCGAGCGTCATCGCACTGACGGCGTCCCCGTCGTTGACATCGCGGCACACGCCGATGAAACTCGCGATGGCCCCTATCTTCGGGTTGCCGCGGCGCAGACAGGCGATCTCGGCGCCTGCGTCGAAATCCTGGGTCTGAATTCGTACCGGCACTCTGGCCTCCGGCGCGGTTCGCGCTAGCCCCCGGTCACCGGAGGAAAAAACGCAACCTCGTCCCCGGGCTTCACGGGGGTCGCCGGCTGGGCGATCTCCTGATTCACCGCCGCGCGCAGCGCCCGGCCCGGCGCCAGCGCCTGGCGCCACGCGCCGCCGCGAGCCATCAGCATCTCGCGCAGGCCGGACACGGTGGTTGAAGACAGCTCGATGTCTTCGCCCTGCGTTCCGAGCTGCTCGCGCAAGCTCGCGAAGTAGAGCACTTTGACCTTCATCGGTACAACTCCGAGTACGGCATGAATACCACCGTGTCTCCCGAACGTATGGGATGGCCCGCCGGATTATCCACCAGACCGTCGGCCCACGCCGTCGAGGTCAGCACCGCCGAGTCCTGGGTCGGATAGAGATCGAGTCCGCCGCGCGCATTCCATCTCGCGCGCAGGAATTCCCGCCGCGTATCGGGATCGGACCAGTCGAAATCGGCCCTGGCGGAAACCGTCCGCGGGAAAACCCGGTCGATCCCCTCCAGCTTCAGCAGGAACGGCCGGACGAATATCAGAAACGTGACAAAACTCGATACCGGATTTCCAGGCAAGCCGATAAAGGCGGCCTTCCCCACCCGTCCGAATGCCAGCGGGCGCCCGGGCTTCATGGCGATGCGCCACATCAGAAGCTCGCCCTCCGCTTCGACCGCAGGCTTGACGAAATCCGCATCGCCCACCGATACCCCACCGCTCGTCACGATCAGGTCGCACTCCGCCGAGGCGCGGCGCAGCGCCGCGCGCGTCGCCTCGAGCGAGTCGGGCACGATTCCGTAGTCGCGCACCTCGCACCCGAAGGTATTCGCCAGGCCATTCAGCGTGAAACGGTTCGAGTTGTAGATGCGCCCCGGTGGCAATGGATCCCCCGGCATGACCAGCTCGTCTCCGGTGAAGAACAGCCCGACGCGCACGCGCCTGTGCACGGGGAGCGCGGCGATGCCGACCGACGCGGCGAGTCCGGTATCCTGCGGACGCAGGCGGAGCCCCGCGGGAAGTACTTCCCCGCCGGAACGAATATCGCTTCCGACGAGCCGGATCCATTCACCGCGCGCGGGAACTTTCTTCACCACGACCTCATCGCCCTCCTGCGCGCAATCCTCCTGCATGACAACGGCGTCGGCGCCCGCGGGAATCGGAGCCCCGGTGAAGATGCGCGCGGCGGTGCGGGGAGCGAGCGGAATGCCGGTCGACCCGGCCATGATCTTCTGTGCCACCTTGAGCCGCGAGTCCGGCCGCGCAAGATCGGCCACGCGAACCGCGTAGCCGTCCATCGCGCTGTTGTCCATCGGTGGGACGTTCATCGTCGAACGCTGCGCAACCGCAAGCACCCGTCCCGTTGCTGCAAGCGTGGGAATCGATTCCGTTTCGGCGACAGGATGAGCCGCGGTGAGCAGCCGCTCCAGGGCTTCGTCGACGCTGAGCAATCCCTTGTTCATCGGAATCCGATGTAACTCAAGATGAAGTTTCCGATTCCGTCGCGATCATTCAGATCGAACCTCGGCAACTTGGTTTCAAGTGCAGTATCGGAGGCGATGGCCACGATATGCTCATCCGCCGGGTGCAACAGCGGCTTTGCGTTCTCCTTGCGCCAGATTTCGAGCTTGGGCAAAGGATAGTGCTTGTAGCCCTCCACCAGCAACAGGTCGCAGG
>JBGPTG010000396.1:0-3085 GCA_041490545.1 Gammaproteobacteria bacterium | reverse complement strand
GCACTAACGGTCTATTATAAAATGCTTTATTGCGGCGCGATACGCGCTGTGTGCAACGACTCACCTGGACCTCTAATGCATAGAATCGTTCTGCTGCGCCACGGCGAATCGGTCTGGAACATGGAAAACCGCTTCACCGGATGGACCGACGTAGATCTCACGCAGCGAGGAGTAGAGGAGGCACGGTGCGCCGGGGAGGCCCTCGAGGCCGCCGGGTTTACATTCGACGAAGCCCACACCTCGGTGCTCAAGCGCGCCATCAAGACCCTGTGGCTGACCCTGGAAGCCATGGATCTGATGTGGATTCCCGTGCGTCATTCCTGGCGGCTGAACGAACGGCACTACGGGGCACTGCAGGGACTGAACAAGGCCGAAACTGCGGCACGCTACGGGGATGACCAGGTCCTCGCTTGGCGCCGCAGTTATGATGTCCCGCCGCCAGCGCTGCCAGTTGGCGACCCGCGCCACTCCAAGGGGGACCCGCGCTACGCGGAGCTCGGCGATGCTGAAATTCCGCTCACCGAATGCCTGAAAGACACCGTGGAACGCTTTCTGCCGTACTGGAATGAGAGCATTGCCCCGTCGGTGCGCCGCGGCGCACGAGTTCTCATCGTCGCACACGGCAACAGCCTGCGCGCCCTCATCAAGTATCTCGACCGCCTGAGCGACCGGGAGATCGTGGACCTGAACATTCCCACCGGTGTTCCGCTCGTCTACGAACTCGACGCTGCACTCGTGCCGGTGCGCCACTATTACCTGGGCGATGCGGCCGAGGCAGAGGCCAAGGCCCGGGCGGTCGCCAACCAGGGCCGGTCGAAAGCCTAGCCCCAGGCACGTCGGGCCGGGATCGCCGCAAGAGAGAAAATGATCCCTCCGCGCAGCAGCGCGAAGTCTTTCCGCAGTGCATCTTGCTGCCTGGGACTCGCGCTATTCCTCGCGCCGATCCCTTCGCCGGGGCAGGGCGAAAAGGAAGCGCGGCAACTCGACGCGCTGCGCTCGCGGATCGAGCAGTTGCGCGGCAGGATCTCGGCGGCCGAGGAGAGCCGTACCGAAGCGCGGGATCAGTTGCGCGAATCGGAACGAGCCATCTCGGATTCGAACCGGGTGCTGCGCATTTTGAGCAGCAGGCGCGCGGCGGCGAGCAGCGAAGTTCGGACGCTCGCGCAGCAGATCGAGGCACTGGAGTCCGACATTGCGTCGCGCCAGGAGGCGCTGGGACGCTGGCTCGCCTTGCGTTACATCCATGGCGAAAGGGGGGACTTGAGGCTCCTATTGTCCGGCCAGGACCCGAACAGCGTCGCGCGCGAGCTGCACTATCTCGGCTACATATCCCGCGCACAAGCGGATCTCATCGAGGAACTGCGCGCCGGTCTGGCCCGGCGGCGCCAACTGGAAGCGCAGGCCCGCGAAGCCAGTTCCGAACTGGCCACGGCCGAGTCGTCCCTGCGCAGGGAGCGCGGAGTGCTGCTGCGACAGCAGCTTGCACGTCGCAAGGTGCTGACACGCGTTTCCGGCCAGTTGCGGGAGCAACGCCGCCAGGTGAAGTATCTGGAGCGCGACGAATTCCGACTGTCGCGGCTGGTGGAGGAAATCGGCAAGGTGATCGCCAGCACGGCCCTGCCCCGCAACGAAAAACTCCCCGACGCGAGCATGGCACAAGGGCCATTCCCGGGAATGAAGGGCAAACTGCGCTTGCCCGTCAAAGGCGATCTCACGAATCGTTTTGGCACGCAGCGTTCGAACGGTGGACCGGCATGGAAGGGCCTGTTCATCCGGTCCCAGGCCGGACAGGAAGTGCGCGCGGTCGCGGCAGGCCGCGTGGTCTTCTCCGACTGGCTGCGCGGCTTCGGCAACCTCCTCATCATCGACCACGGACAGAGCTACCTCACCATTTACGGCAACAACGAATCCGTGCTGAAACAGGTGGGGGACACGGTGCGGGGAGGAGACGCCGTCGCCACCGTCGGAGCGAGCGGCGGCAACCTCGAATCGGGTTTATACTTTGAGATTCGACACCAAGGCAAGGCTTTCGATCCGATGCGTTGGGTGTCGACCAAGTAGCCGCGAAGGACTACCTGCGAAACAGCCCGGGTGAACCTCATGAAGACCAAGATCAAACAGGCCAGCCTGGTGCTGGTCGGAGTACTGGCGGGCGTTCTGCTCAGCCTTAACTTTTCGGCCGTCGCGCAGCGCGAAGCGGCGAGGTTCCCGCTTCCGGTCGACGAGCTGCGCGCTTTCGCGGAGGTGTTTGGCGCCATCAAATCAAGCTACGTCGAACCCGTGGAGGACAAGAAGCTCATCACCGAAGCCATCAGCGGCATGCTCACCGGTCTAGATCCGCATTCCGCCTACCTGGACCAGGATGCGTTTCGCGAACTGCAGGTCGGCACGCAGGGGGAATTCGGCGGTCTCGGAATCGAAGTCGGTATGGAGGAGGGCTTCGTCAAGGTGGTTTCGCCTATCGAGGACACGCCGGCGTTTCGCGCGGGTATCAAGCCAGGGGATTTCATCATCAAGATCGACGATACCTCGGTCAAGGGCATGACCCTGAACGACGCGGTGAAGCGGATGCGCGGCAAACCCAGAACGTCGATCCGGTTGACCATCATGCGCAAGGGGGAGGCGAAACCGTTCGAGGTGACGCTGACACGCGAGATCATTCGCGTGCAGAGCGTCAAATCCAAGATGATAGAGCCGGGATACGGCTGGGTCCGCGTTTCGCAGTTCCAGGAGCACACCGGCGAAGACCTGGTGAAGCACATCGAGGGTCTCTACAAGAACGGTCCGCTCAAGGGACTGATCCTGGATCTGCGCAACGACCCGGGCGGACTGCTGAACGGCGCGGTCGGGATTTCGTCGGCCTTTCTGGCGCCGCGGGCCTTGGTCGTGTCGACCGACGGGCGCACCGAGGATGCCAAACGCAAGTTCTTCGCCGCGCCCGAGGACTATCTCCGCGGAAGCCGGGAAGACTATCTGAAGGGCCTCCCGGCTGCGATCAAGACCGTTCCCATGGTCGTATTGGTAAACGCAGGGTCCGCCTCCGCCTCGGAAATCGTGGCCGGAGCCCTGCAGGACCACAAGCGCG
>JBGPTG010000395.1:0-3094 GCA_041490545.1 Gammaproteobacteria bacterium | reverse complement strand
CGCAGCTTCTTGAGCTCGTGCGTGGCCTTCTCGCGGGCTTCCTTCGAGAGCTTGGTCTTCTTGATCTTCTCTTCCAGTTCGGTGAGTTCGTCCTTGCCTTCTTCGTCGCCGAGCTCCTTCTGGATCGCCTTCATCTGCTCGTTGAGGTAGTACTCGCGCTGGGTCTTCTCCATCTGCCGCTTGACGCGGGTACGGATGCGCTTTTCCACCTGCAGGACGGAGATTTCGCTCTCCATCAGGCCGAGCACCTTCTCCAGGCGCTGGGTGACGATCGGCGTCTCCAGGATGTCCTGCTTGTCGGGAATCTTGACGGCGAGATGCGAGGCCACGGTATCGGCGAGCTTGGCGTAATCCTCGATCTGCTGGATCACGCCGACCACCTCGGGCGACACCTTCTTGTTGAGCTTCACATAGTTCTCAAATTCGGTGATCACCGAACGCGCCATGGCTTCCGCCTCCACGCGCTCGCCCATTTCGTCGGCGAGCACGGTGGCATCGGCCTCGTAGTAGTCGCTGCGGTCGGTGTATTTGAGCACTTTCGCGCGCGTAGCGCCCTCGACCAGCACCTTGACGGTGCCGTCGGGCAGCTTGAGCAACTGCAGCACGCTCGCCAGCGTGCCGACCTCGAAGATCGCGTCGGTCACCGGATCGTCGTCGGAGGCATTCTTCTGCGTCGCCAGCAAAATGAAGGTGTCGGAGCGCATCACCTCTTCCAGCGCCTTGATCGACTTTTCACGGCCGACGAAGAGCGGAACGATCATGTGCGGAAACACCACGATGTCGCGCAACGGCAATACCGGATAGGCCCGGGTTTCGCCGGGTTGCAGCTGAGGTCGTGGTTTGTTGGTCATTGGCCTAAAGTCCTTTTTGTTGTGCCCCTGTCCGTTGACCCGCGAGAGGCGGCATCGCCGAACAGTGCCGGGAAGGATGGGCAAGGAGGCGACGGGCGATCGGATGCCCGGCGCGCCTTCAGGAAGGGTACGAAACCCTCACCCACTCGGGAAACTACGATCTTTCGTACGCGAGTTCGCTTCGTACGCTATACGTAGGATGACGCCCTAGGGTCCGCAAGTAAGTCCCGTTTTTTCAGTAAAAACGGTTCAAACATACCCTTAGCACGCCACCAACGGCGCGATTCTACAAGCGGTTCCCTGCCGCCCAGGGGACGGGCGGGGTCAGGCGCTAGCGCTACCGGATTCGGCCGTCCGGTCGCTGCGGTCGGCATAGATGTAGAGCGGCCGGGCGGTACCCTCGACGACCTCCTTGGAGATTACCACCTCTTCGACCCCCTCAAGACTGGGGAGCTCGAACATGGTGTCGAGCAGGATGCCCTCCATGATGGAGCGCAGGCCGCGCGCGCCGGTCTTGCGCTCGATCGCCTTGCGGGCGATGGCGCCGAGCGCCTCCTCGGCCAGCGTGAGATCGATCGATTCCATCTCGAACAGCCGCTGGTACTGCTTGACCAGGGCGTTCTTCGGCTGGGTGAGGATGAGCTTGAGCGAGGGCTCGTCCAGATCCTCGAGCGTGGCCACCACCGGCAGACGTCCGACGAACTCCGGAATAAGACCGTATTTCAGCAGGTCTTCCGGCTCGACTTGGCGGAAAATTTCGCCTTGCTTGCGATCTTCCGGCGCCAGCACCTTGGCCGAGAAGCCGATCGAGGTCGACCGCCCCCGCGCGGAAATGATCTTCTCGAGGCCGGAGAAAGCGCCGCCGCAGACGAACAGGATGTTGGTGGTGTCGACTTGCAGGAATTCCTGCTGCGGATGCTTGCGGCCGCCCTGCGGAGGCACCGAGGCGACGGTGCCTTCCATGATCTTCAAGAGCGCCTGTTGCACGCCCTCGCCCGACACGTCGCGGGTGATCGATGGGTTGTCGGACTTGCGGGAAATCTTGTCGATTTCGTCGATATAGACGATGCCGCGCTGCGCGCGCTCGACATTGTAGTCGGCCGACTGCAGCAGCTTGAGAATGATGTTCTCGACGTCCTCGCCGACATAGCCGGCTTCGGTGAGCGTGGTGGCGTCCGCCATCGTGAACGGCACGTCGAGGATGCGGGCCAGCGTCTGCGCCAGCAGCGTCTTGCCCGAGCCGGTCGGCCCGATCAGCAGGATGTTCGACTTCGCCAGTTCGACGTCGTTGTGCTTAGTCTGGTGGTTGAGCCGCTTGTAGTGATTGTGGACGGCGACCGAGAGCACCTTCTTGGCGTGGTCCTGGCCGATCACGTAGTCGTCGAGAACTTTGCGGATTTCCTTCGGCGTCGGGATGCCGTCGCGCGACTTCACCAGCGAGGACTTGTTCTCCTCGCGGATGATGTCCATGCACAGTTCGACGCATTCATCGCAGATGAACACGGTCGGGCCGGCGATGAGCTTGCGGACTTCGTGCTGGCTCTTGCCGCAGAACGAGCAGTACAGGGTATTTTTGGAATCGCTGCCGCCGACTTTGCTCATTCCATTCTCCGTCACACTCGTCCGTACATTCCGTGGTCGGCGAAGTCCTCGATCACCCGCCTATACGCGACACACCGAACGAAGCAAGTTTCGCGCCGGAATTCCGGCCCGGCGGACCTTGGCACCGGGAGGCCCGCTGTCCCTGCTACTCTCCCACACCCTAAGCGAAGCATGCTAACGGCGTGATAATCAAGATTCTATTAACGATAATGCCCATCCAAGCCTAGCCGCGAAAGTGGAACTTCCGTGGCAATCCCTGGGCTTAGCACGGGCTGGCTGGGAGCCCTTTTGGGAAAGGTCAGGCGGGTTTGGGAAGCATTTCCTCTGGCCGCCGCTCGATCACCTTGTCGACCAGACCGAACTCCTTGGCCGCCTCGGCGGTGAGAAAATAGTCACGTTCGAGCGCGTCCTCGATCTTCTTCAGCGACTGGCCGGTATGCTTGACGTAGATTTCGTTGAGCCGCTTCTTCAGATTCAGGATTTCCTGGGCATGCACCATGATGTCGGTGGCCTGGCCCTGGAACCCGCCGGACGGCTGATGGACCATGATGCGGGCGTTCGGCAGCGCGAAGCGCATGTCCTTGGCGCCGGCGGCGAGCAGCAGCGATCCCATGGAGGCCGCCTGCCCGACGCAGAGCGTG
>JBGPTG010000394.1:0-3105 GCA_041490545.1 Gammaproteobacteria bacterium | reverse complement strand
GGGAGCACGGGCCGTACGGGAGTTTCCTTCACGACAGATCCCCTGGCGCAGGACACCGAAGTCACCGGGCCGATCGTTCTGGTCGTCTGGGTATCGAGCGCTTCGGAAGACATGGACATCCTGGTCACGCTGAGAAATATCGGGCCGGACGGCAAGGACCTCTTCGAAATCGGCCAACATGGGCAGCCGGTGGCACTGACGATGGGATGGCTGCGCGCCTCGCACCGCAAGCTGGATCCGCAGCGCTCCCTGCCCTGCCGGCCTTACCACGCGCACGACGAGCGCCTCTGGCTCAAGCCCGACGAACCGGTGGAGTGCCAGGTGGAAATCTGGCCGACCTCTATCGTCCTGAAAAAGGGACACCGCCTGCGCATGGACATCCAGCCGCGCGACGGCCTGAACGCCGCGCCTTATACGCACTATCACGCGGACTACAACGCAGGGGCGGAGAACACCATCTATGCCGGCGGCGACATGGCGTCGTACCTGCTGCTACCCGTCATTCCGGTAAAAGCGGCTTAGCTGCTCACGTCAATTCACCAGAACGCGCCACTCGAGTGACGAAAGGTCAGGCGCTTTTCATCGCCGTGGAATCGAGCGCATGAGACTCCAAACTCTCCTGATCGCAGGATTGATTCAAGGTTGCGTATACCTGCCTCGCACCACGAGCGTGTATGACGAAGGGTGCAATATCTACGCCAAGCAAATGGTTCTTGAGGTAACGCAAGTTGGCGCCTTTGGACGCTGTATCAACGAGGGGTGCGCGGCAATGCTTGTGGCAGCGGGCGCGGTTACTGCGGCAAGTGCGGTCGTGTCGGGCAGCATTGTCATAGCGGGCAACATTGTTTATTGGTTCGAGAAACAGGGGCAATGCTCCAGGTAGATAGCTGGCCTCGATCGCCCGCGACCCCGCCGGGATCGGGTCGGGATCTGCGGATTGCTACGAGATCAACGACGGATTATTTCTTCCCCCCGTCGAACTCGAAAGCATCGTGCTGCTCGGTATCGACGTGCACACCCGACCCCGCCGACTGCACGTCGCCGCTCACCATGTGCAAGCGGTTACCGATGACGGCGGCCGCAAGCCCGTGGCGCGACACCGGCAGTGACGGCAGCGTCTGCCAGGTGTTCGTGGCAGGATCGTAGGATTCGAATGCTTTCAACGTCGCCATCATCCGGTAGTCCTGAAATTCGCCACCGGTGACGTAGACGCGCCCGCCGTATGCGCCGCCTGCTCCGGCGCTGCGCGCGGTGGGCATGCGCGCGAGGCCCTGGCTCCACGAATCCGTCGTCGGATCGTAAGCTTCGATGACCCCGATATTGCTGCTGCCGCCGGAAACGAATGCGGCGCCGACTCGCCCGCCGATGACGTAAGCTTTCCCGTTCACCGCGCCAGCAGTGGCATGGTTGCGAGGTGTCGGCATCGAAGCGCGCGCACGCCAGGTGTTCGTGGCGGGATCGTATTCCTCGACCGTGCCGACCGATGTATGCGGGCGCGCCGGATGCACCGCAGTCTGATTCGGGCCGGGAACAGCGCCGCCAATTACATACATCTTGTCACCGATGGTCACGGCCACCGGCGAACCCCTACCGGTGGGCATCGGCGCGAGTGCCTTCCAGTTGTCGTTGGCGGGGTCGTATTCCCAGGCGTTGTTGATCGGCACCCAGGACGGCGGGCCCGATTGCGGCAGGACGAAGCCGCCGAACACGTAGATCTTGCCGCGGTACTCGGTGAAGGCGACGTGGTGCGATGGCAGCGCCATCGGCTTTTTCTTGGTCCATTTATCGGTGGCAGGATCGTATTCATAGACCAGGGCCTTGGGTACCCAGCCCGGAGCGAGACCGCAGAAGACGTACATCTTTCCGCCCGCCGACGCGCCCAGCAGCTCTTCCGAAGCGTCGGGAAACGGCGCGAGCTTGATCCATTTTCCCTGCCCGAAAGCATTGGCGGCGAGCAGCAATCCCGATAATGCGACCACGATACGCAAACGCGAACAGAAGATACTGGACATGGTTCCTCCTCTAATGGAATCGATTCGTAGTGTAATCCAACCCGATCGCCGCCAGACCGCGAAACGCGTCAAAGGCCCGCTCGGCTCTTTCCTTTCACCGCCTTGTTTACAACGTTCAGCGGCCACTCTCCCGAAAGAACCCGGCGAACTTCACCGGGGGCACCTGCCTGAAGTCCCGCCATCGCCTGCTCGCTGTACCAGGCAGTATGCGGGGTGAGGATGACGTTCTCGAGCCCGCGCAGCGGATGCGGATTCGGCAAAGGCTCCGGATCCACGGTATCCAGGGCCGCACCGGCGATCTTTCCCGAATCCAGCGCCCGCACCAGCGCTTCGGTATCCACCACGGGGCCGCGGGCGCAATTCACCAGGACCGCGGTCGGCTTCATCTTGCCGAGAGCCTCGTCGCCGATCATCTTTCGCGTCTGCGGCGTGAGCGGAGGGTGCAGGGAAACGAAATCCGCGCCGCGCAGCAGCGTATCGAGATCGACGGATTTTCCGGGTTCGGCGAATTGCCCCTGCTTGACGAAGGGATCGGAGTACACCACCTGCATGCCGAAGCTGCTTGCACGCACGGCGACCTGGCGCGCTATGTTTCCGAATCCCACCAGGCCCAGCGTACGGCCGGCCAGCCGGAACATCGGCTTCCCCGGCGGCACTTCCCAGCGTCCCGACCTCACCATTCGATCGTAGAACGCGATCTTTCGCGCCGCCGACAGGATGAGAGCCATGGTCTGCTCCGCCACCTCTTCGATGCAGTACGTCGGGTTGTTGGTGACGATGATCCCGGCGCGGGTCGCCGCGTCGAGGTCTATGGTGTCCACGCCGATTCCGTAGCGCGCGATGATCTTGCATCGCGGCATCCTGGCCATCACCTCGGCGGTGATCGGCCCGGCGTAGGTATTGAGCAAGGCATCGCAGTCGGCCGCCTCGCCGAGAAATTCCTCCGGCGTCTTGGTTCTCAAGGGAATCAGATCGGCCAGATCCCCCAGAGTCCGATTTTCCACGTCGAGGGATTCCCACACATAGTCGGTGAGCACCACTTTCGCTTTTGCCGCCATGATCGTTCCTTTCAGATCCGAGTTTCGTATATTTC
>JBGPTG010000393.1:0-3110 GCA_041490545.1 Gammaproteobacteria bacterium | reverse complement strand
TCCCGGCGGTCGTGTCGGTCACCGCACTGCGCGACGCTCAAAACGCAATTATCGGCTACCTGCTGTTCGGCACCGACAATACTGCGCGCAAGCAGGTCGAAGCAGAGCAGAAGCAGCTCGATCAGCGTCTGCGCGACCAGCAGTTCTATACGCGCTCGCTCATCGAGTCCAACATCGACGCGATCATGACGACCGATCCGTCCGGCATCATCACCGACGTCAACAAGCAGATGGAGGCGCTCACCGATTGCACGCGCGACGAGCTGATCGGCGCGCCGTTCAAGAACTACTTCACCGACCCGGAGTGGGCCGAAGCGGGCATCAAGCTGGTGCTGAGCGAAAAGAAGGTCACCAACTACGAGCTCACCGCACGCGCCAGGGACGGTAAGGAAACTGTGGTGTCCTTCAACGCCACCACCTTCTACGACCGGGATAGGAGGCTACAGGGCGTGTTCGCCGCTGCGCGCGACGTCACGGAGCGCAAGCGCCTGGATCAGGTGCTGCAAGAAAAGAACGCCGAGCTGGAAAGCGCCCGGTCCGTGGCGGAAAAAGCCAACCTCGCCAAATCGGATTTCCTGTCCAGCATGAGCCATGAGCTGCGCAGCCCGCTCAACGCCATCCTCGGGTTCGCCCAGCTGATGGAGTCCGATTCCCCGCCGCCTACCACCGCGCAGAAGGAAAGCATCGCCCAGATTCTGCAGGCGGGTTGGCACCTGCTGAAGCTGATCAACGAAATTCTCGATCTCGCGAAGGTCGAGTCCGGCCAGGTGCCGCTGTCGGAGGAACCGGTGTCGCTGGTCGAAGTCATGCTCGAATGCCAGGCCATGTCCGAACCGCAGGCGCAACAGCGCGGTATCAAGCTGACTTTTCCCCAGTTCGACACCCCTTATTTCGTGCGTGCCGACCGCACCCGGTTGAAACAGGTTTTCATCAACCTGCTTTCCAACGCGATCAAGTACAACGTCAAGCAGGGAACGATCCAGGTGACGTGCGCCGAGGGCGCGCCGGGACGCATTCGCGTGAGCATCCGGGACACCGGCGCGGGATTGCCTCCGGAAAAGCTCGCGCAGCTCTTTCAGCCGTTCAATCGTCTCGGACAGGAGGCCGGCGGCGAGGAAGGCACGGGCATCGGCCTCGTGGTGGCCAAGCGACTGATCGAGCTGATGGGAGGCGTAATCGGCGTGAAAAGCACGGTTGGGGTGGGAAGCGTGTTCTGGATCGAACTCATCTCGTCTCACGCGCCACACCTTTCCACGGAAAACGGCAAGGCAGCGGAATTGGCCCGACCACAGGCGGCGCGCGGAGCGCGGCTACACACCCTGCTCTATGTAGAGGACAACCCGGCAAACATGAAACTGGTCGAGCAAGTCATCGCGCGCCACCCCGATATTCGCCTTCTGACCGCTGCAAACGGGAATCTCGGCATCGAAATTGCGCGCAAAGACCAGCCGAACGTGGTCCTGATGGACATCAATCTCCCCGGCATCAACGGTTTCGAAGCGCTGAAGATCCTGCGTGAAGACCCGGTAACGGCGCACATTCCCGTCATTGCCATCAGTGCCAATGCGATGCCACTCGACATCGAGAGGGGCCTGAGGGCGGGATTCTTCCGCTATATCACCAAGCCGATCAAGGTCAACGAGTTCATGGAGGCGCTGAATCTGGCGCTGGACTTTGCGAGCCGGCAACCCGCCGTTGCAAATGCATAAAAACGAAGCGCACACGCCCCACGGAGCGCGGCAACGCACCGTGCTCTATGTGGAGGACGACCCCGCGAACCTGAAATTGTTCGCGCAAATCCTCGCGCGCCACCCCGATCTGCGCCTGCTCACCGCCGCGAACGGGAAGAGCGGCGTCGAGATTGCACGTGCATCCCTGCCGGAAGTGATCGTGATGGACATCAATTTGCCCGACATCAGCGGCTTCAAAGCCCTGGAAATCCTGCGCTCGGACCCGGCCACGGCGCGCATCCCCGTCATTGCCCTCAGCGCCAATGTATTGAAACTAAACATCGAGAGTGGCCTGGAAGCGGGATTCTTCCGCTATCTCACCAAGCCGATCCAGCTCATCGCGTTCATTGCGGCCCTGGCTGCGGCGCTGGATTTTGCGGATAAATCCGCCAGTCGAAAATAGGACGCCGCGATTCCCATGATATGTTCGTCCGACATTCTTCACGGCAAAATCCTGATCGTCGATGATCTGGAAGCCAATGTTCGGCTGCTCGCGCGAATGCTGGACTCCGCCGGGTACACCTCCGTCGCATCGACGATGGACCCGCTCGAGGTCTGCGAGCTTCACCGCAAGAACCGCTACGACCTGATCCTGCTCGATCTCCAGATGCCCGGCATGGACGGATTCCAGGTGATGGAGGGGCTCAAGAAAATTGAGCCGGACGGCTACCTTCCGGTGCTTGTCGTCACCGCCCAACCGGACCACAAGCTGCGCGCGCTCGGGGCCGGGGCGAAGGACTTCATCGGCAAGCCGATTGAGCAGGCGGAGGTGCTGGCGCGCGTTCACAACATGCTGGAAGTGCGCCTGCTGTACAAGGCATTGCACAACACCAACGACGCGCTGGAACAACGGATTCGCGAACGGACCGCCGATCTTCAGGAAAGTTATCTGGAAATGATATCCACGATGACGCGCACGTCGGAGTACAAGAATGAAGAAAATGGCGCCAGCGCGCGGCTCATCGGCAATTACAGCCGCGCGCTTGCCAGGGTGCTCGGCCAGGATGACGAGTTCGTCGACAAGATCTTTTTCGCGAGCCCGATGCACGACATTGGCAAGGTGGGCATTCCCGACCAGATCCTGCTCAAGCCGGGCAGCCTCGCGCCCGATGAATGGGAGATCATGCGCGGGCACACCTCGATGGGCTCGAAGGTTCTCGGCAACAGCAAGTCACCCTATCTCAGGATGGGCGCCGAGATCGCGCTCAACCACCACGAGCGGTGGGACGGCGGAGGATATCCGAATGGCAAGCGGGGCGAGGCTATTCCCCTGGCCGCGCGCATCGTGAATATCTGCAACATCTACGACGCCCTTCGCAGCCGGCGGCCCTACAAACCCGCATTCGACCACCTGAAGGCCGTGGACATCCTTACGCATGG
>JBGPTG010000392.1:0-3125 GCA_041490545.1 Gammaproteobacteria bacterium | reverse complement strand
GCCCAGTTCCGCCACGGTCACGAAGGTTCTGAGTTGCCGAAAGTCCATGCAGCGCCTTATGCCGGATCGGCATAGACAACCAGAGGAATTATATATTGGACGGCGAGCATCGCGTTTCCCACAATGGGCTCTGGCATCCACTGCTCTCACGCGGACAGCCACGCCCAAAGGAGTAAGTCATGAAACGGATCTTCCTGATGCTATTGCCGGCCCTCGGCCTTGCCTTGTCGACATTGGAGACCGGGGCACAGACCTGGCCGGCGAAACCGCTTCGAGTGATCGTGCCCGTCGGTGCAGGCAGCACTACCGACATCATTCCGCGCGTGGTGTTCGAGCAGCTCGCGCCGCAACTCGGACAACCCATCGTCGTGGAGAACCGCACCGGCGCCGGGGGGACGATCGGCACCGCCTTCGTCGCCAAGGCCGACCCCGATGGCTATACCATCCTCGCCCACGGGTCCGCACACACCATCGCGCCGTCGCTTTACTCGAACTTGAGCTACGACGCGGCCGGAGATTTTGCTGCGGTCGTGCCGCTCGGCATTTCACCGAGTGTCCTGGTCGTTTCGCCTGCGAAGGGCTTCAAGACCGTGGGCGATCTCGTCGCCGCGGCCAAAGCAAGGCCGGGCGCGTTGAACTACTCTTCGGTAGGCATCGGAACCGCAACCCATCTGAGCGCGGAAAGATTCCGGTCCAGCGCGGGAGTGCAGGCCGTGCATATTCCATTCAAGGGCGGCGCGGAAGCGATGTTCGAAGTGATGGCCGGACGGGTTGATTTCTTCTTCGGGCCGGTCGGGCTCGTCCTGCCGCATGTTCGGGAGGGCAAACTCGCTGCGCTCGTAGTGAACGGCAACAAACGTTCCGCCGCGCTGCCTGACGTGCCGACGACGCTGGAAGCCGGTTTCACCAACGCCGAGTATCCAATCTGGTTCGGACTCTTTCTACCGGCGAAGACGCCGCGCGATATCGTCGATAAGCTTAACCGCGAGACGCTCAAGGCGCTGCAAACGCCAAAGTTGCGGGAGAAACTGGCCGCACTGGGCCTGGATCCGATGGTCATGACACCGAAAGAATTCGACGCGCATGTCCAAAAGGAAATCGCCCTCAACGCAGCCCTGGTCAAGGCGATCGGTATCAAGCCTGACTGACATCAGGTGTGTTGAGTGAAATACAGGCCCGGTCCGTGGCAGAACTTCCGTTCAGCTTTGACGACAGCGCCGCCTACGAGCGCGCCATGGGCCGCTGGAGCCGTGCCGTCGGTCCGGTTTTCCTGGATTGGGTGGCGTCACCTTCGGGTGCGTGCTGGCTCGAAGTCGGCTGCGGCACCGGCATTTTCACCGAGTTGGTACTCGATACGTGCTCGCCCGCGGCGGTGTTCGCCGTCGACCCGGCGCAGGCACAGATCGACCACGCGAGCCGTCAACCGGTGGCACAGCGAGTGAATTTCCGGGTTGCTGATGCGCAGGCGCTGCCCTTTCCCGACGCCACATTCGACGTCGTTGCCTCTGCCCTCGTCATAAACTTCATCCCCGATCGGCCGAGAGCGCTATCCGAAATGCGTCGCGTTGCGCGTGCGAGTGGCATTGTCGCCGGCTACGTGTGGGATTTCGCAGCGGAACTTTCCCCAAGTTGGCCTCTTCGCCGCGGGATGCGCCGATTCGGCGCTGATGTTCCGGAACTCCCGGGCACCAGGGATTCAAGCATCGGGGCGCTCAATTCATTGTTCGAGCAGGCAGGGTTTGAAAGGATTGCCGCCAGGACCATCGAAGTGACGTTGCCCTATCCCGATTTCGACGACTTCTGGCAGGCACAGACACCAAGTTACAGTCCCACAACCAGGATTGTTGCTGCGATGACGAAAAGCGAGCGCGTGAAATTGATGCAAGCTGTGCGAGCCGGACTGCCGGTTCGCCCGGACGGCAGGATTGAGTATTCCGCGCGTGCGAACGCGATTAAGGCACGTGTGCCGGGCTGAGATTTCTGTCTGGAAGATGGACCTCGCGCGGTTGATTGGCGGGATTCTACCAAGGCTCCCTGCTTGACCCCACCGCGCCTCTGGCGTATCGTCTTACCTCAGTATCTTACTTTTACAGAGGGCGGCCGCCGTGGAGAATACCCGGGTATCGAGCAAGGGCCAGATGATCATCCCCAAGCGGGTGCGGGAGGCGCTCGGCCTGAAGAGGGGGACCGAGCTTGCCGTTGAGCTGCTCCCCGGGGGCGGGTTCGCCGCGCGGCCGAAGGCGACCGATCTGGTGGCCGAGGTGAGAAGCATTGCCGGGATGCTCAAGCACCGCGGCAAGCGCATGTCCGGGATGTCCGAGCGGGCTGCGATCATGGCCGCCGTGCTTGCCGAGGACGAGCGCACCAAGCGCAAGGCGCGGAGACGGACGTGATCAGCGTCGACACGAACGTGCTCGCGCGGTTCGTGCTGGCCGACGCCGCCGGGCAGCACCGGCGGGCGGTCGCCGCGCTGGAGGCGGACGAAGACTTCTTCATCCCGGTCACCGTGCTGCTCGAACTCGCCTGGGTGTTGGGCGCCCGGGACTCGACACGCGCCGAGATCACCTCGGCTCTGCGCAAGATCGTCGGCCTGCCGCGCGCGCATGCGCAGCATCCCGAAGCGGTGGGGCGTGCGCTCGACTGGATGGATGCGGGGCTGGACATCGCGGACGCATTCCACCTGGCGCTGAGCGAGCGCAGCGACAAGTTCCTGAGCTTCGACGCGAACCTGTTGCGCCGCGCAGCCCGGCTCCGCGCCCGTCCGCCCGTCGCCTCGCCTGCGTGATCTGCCTGGCCGCAAACGTAGCGGCTTTGATGGCCTAGCGGTTTAGCTCCAGCACATCGAACCCCGCGTAGCGGTCGACGATGTAAATCAGCCCGCGCGGATCGACGTCGACGTCGTTGGTCTGGGGCGCGGCTTTTCCCGGGGCCGGCTCGGGGATGAAGTAGCCGGCTTCGCTCGGTGCGAGGGGATCGGCGATATCGACGATCCTCAGGCCTCCGGCGAACCAGGCGCAGTACACCAGCGTGTCCTTCATGTGTTCCTGGAACTGGTGCGCGCCGAAGCGTCCGGGCGTCGCGCGGCTCCAGGGCGAATCCAGTTCGCTGACTTCGTAGATCGAGAG
>JBGPTG010000391.1:0-3136 GCA_041490545.1 Gammaproteobacteria bacterium | reverse complement strand
CTGGCCGGCGCGATTGCACACCCCAGCGGGACTTGGCGCCGTATGTACGCCGGCGAACAGAAAGAACGCTTCACGAGGCGGACAATCGCCGCAACGATGGAGCGAATTACGACCACAGGAGACCGACATGAACCGGGATCGCGCGTCGATAAACAGGAGCAACGATCATGGGCGTAACAAAATTTCTCGTCCTTGCCTTCATCGTGGCCGTCTTGCTGCCCGCGGGCAGGGAGATGCTGGATGACTTGGTGCGCGAGATCTCGATCACGAAGCACTAAGCCGTCCTCAAGAACAGCCAGCCCGAGCGCATCGGTAGCACCGGCTATGATCGGAAACCCTAGAAACGGGCTGATTTTATCGTTGTATTCCACGGAGAGAATCATGCAACAAGCCAAACGCATTTCCGTTTTTTTCAGTGCTGTTCTTTTGACGACTGTTCTGGGTTGCGCCGCCACTTCGACGCGGGAAGGCACGGGCGAATACGTTGACGACACCGCGATCACGGCCAAAGTGAAGACGGCGATATTCAATGCGCCCGGATTGAAATCCACCGAGATCAGCGTCGAAACGTTCAAGTCGGTGGTGCAATTGCGCGGCTTCGTGAGTTCCCAGTTCGACATGGCCCAGGCGGTCAAGGTTGCCGAAGGCGTCGGTGGCGTGAAGTCGGTCAAGAATGACATGCGTCTCAAGTAGCAAGGGTAGTGCGGCCCTGAGGCCGCACTACCGACATGCGTAGTTGCCGTGTGCGCGTTGAACAAGAGAAAAGGAAAGACCCACCATGCTGTACACCATCGCTGTTGTTCTGATCGTCCTGTGGCTCCTGGGGTTCGTCTCTGCGTACACCATGGGCGGTTTCATTCACGTTCTCCTGGTGATCGCCATCGTGATGATCCTGCTCAGGGTGATAAACGGGCGCAGCCCCTTATGACGGTATCATCCTGACGGCGAGTAGTGATACCGAGTGGCGCAAGGCTTCAGGTGATGTTCATGGCATCCTCGTTCTCATCGTGCCCCGGATCCTGACCCGGATGTCGCGATCCACCTGACAATCGTCGGAATTCCGTCCGGCGATATTCGCCCGGGATCAACCCGGCCAGCGGATGTTCGGCTGGGGCGTAGCCCCAGTCGAACATCCGCGTCGCAATTTCACGACGAAGAAGGAAACTGAGAATTGAAATTGGGCAGTAACAGCATTCGCGACACCCTGCGCCACCTGGCGGCGCGCCTGCGCGGCAAGCGCACGGCGCATCAGTACCCCGACGACGAACCTCCGCTTCGGGCGGAACTGTTTGGCGCCGACCAAATGGAACAGCACGGCAAGACCCTGGCGGGCTCGCACCGGTTGAGCTCGCAGCGTGCGCCCGATGAGCTCCTCGCGCGGTTGGCGGAGAACGGACGCGTTCTGCTGGAAACCTGCGAGCTGCTGACGGCGGCAGTCAAGGCCAACCGCCGGATTTCGCCGGCGGGCGAATGGCTGCTCGACAACTTCTATCTGATCGAAGAACAGATACGCACGGCGAAGCGACATTTGCCGAAGGGTTACAGCAGGGAGCTGCCGCGCCTGGCTCACGGCCCGTCGGCCGGACTGCCGCGCGTGTACGACATTGCGCTGGAGGCGATCTCGCACGGCGACGGACGGGTGGACCCGGAAAATCTCAGCCGCTTCGTGACTGCCTATCAGAAGGTAACCGCGCTCAAGTTGGGCGAGTTGTGGGCGATTCCCATCATGCTGCGCCTGGCGCTGATCGAAAATCTGCGCCGTGTCGGGGCACGGGTGGCGGCAAACACCATGGACCGGGACCGCGCCGACGCCTGGTCGGACCAGATGATCGAGATCGCCGAGACGGATCCGAAGAGCCTGATTCTGGTGATCGCGGACATGGCGCGGTCCAACCCGCCCATGGCAAGCTCGTTTGTCGCCGAACTTGCGCGCCGATTGCAGGGACAGAGTTCCGCTTTGGCGTTGCCGCTCACCTGGATCGAGCAGCGCCTCTCCGAATCAGGCCTGACGATCGATCAGTTGGTGCAGTCGGAAACCCGGAAGCAGGCCTCCGGCCAGGTCTCGATCGCGAACAGCATCAGCAGTCTGCGCTTTCTGGGAGCGACGGACTGGCGCGAGTTCGTCGAAGCGATGAGCGGTATCGAGCAGAAACTGCGGGAGGATCCGGACGGAGTCTACGGCAGGATGGATTTCGCCACCCGCGATCGCTACCGGCACGCAGTCGAGAAGACGGCAAAAGCGAGCCGCTTGTCCGAGGGTGAGGTCGCGCGCAAAGCGATTCAGTTGGCGCATGAAGGCGCAGCCAGCGCGATGGCCAGGGGCGGCACCCAGAGTAGCGGCCGCACTTCGCATGTGGGCTATTACCTGATCGGCAAGGGCCTGCCACAGCTCAAACGAGCGGCAGAGGTGCCCTTGTCGATTGCCGAGGCCGTGCGGCGAACAGCCTGCCGGCATTCCCTGCTTCTTTACCTGGGCACGATCGCGCTGCTGACGCTGATCTTTGCCGGGGGCCTGCTGGCAAAGGCGCATGCCGGAGGGCTCGATGGTTTGATGCTCGCACTGACCGCGATCCTCGTGATTTTGTGCAGCAGTCACCTGGCAATCGCGCTGGTCCACTGGGCGGCAAGCTTGCTGGCGACGCCCCGGCCGCTGCCGCGTCTGGACTTTTCCGCGGGAATCCCGCCGGATTGCCGGACGCTGGTCGTGGTCCCGGCATTGCTCATCAGCGCTCACGGCATCGAGGCCCTGAGTGAAGCGCTTGAAGTCCGGTTCCTGGCGAACCGGGACGATCACCTGCATTTTGCGCTGCTGACTGATTTCCGGGACGCACACGAGGAGACGCTGCCCGAGGACGAACCGCTGTTGCTGCTGGCCAGGAACCGGATCGAAGAACTGAATGAAAAGTACCCGAGTGCCAAAAGCGGCGTCAAAAACGGCGCCAAAGGCGATACCTTCTTCCTCTTGCATCGCCCGCGCCGCTGGAATCCCCGGGAGCGGCTGTGGATGGGGTACGAGCGCAAGCGGGGAAAGCTGTCGGAATTGAATTCGCTGCTGCGCGGCGGCGAGGAGGAGTGTTTCTCGCTGATCGTCGGCGCGACTGAGGTGTTGCCCGGCGTCAAGTACGTCATTACCCTG
>JBGPTG010000390.1:0-3138 GCA_041490545.1 Gammaproteobacteria bacterium | reverse complement strand
GTCCATCAGCAGGTGGGTGACCATGATCCGGTTGTAGACCTCGGTCGCGGCCTTGCGCGCCGCCTCGGCGACGATCGGCTTGTAGCTTTCGCCGTGGATCATGATCTGCCACTTGCCTTCGCGCTGGTACCGTCCGGTCTTGGGGTCCTTCATCATCGGCAGGCCCCATTCCTCGAACTTGTGCACCGTCGCATCGACGTGCCGGGCGATGTCGTAGCCCAGGTCCTCGCGCACCAGGCCCATGAGGTCGTTGCGGGCGTAGCGGACATGGTCCTCGGGCTTGTTCTCGCCCCATTGCATGCCCATGTAGCAGTTGATGGCGTAGAGACCCTGCGCGACCGCGCCGCTGCGCTCGATGTTGGCTTTCTCGACGCAGACGATCTTCAGGTCGCGCCCCCAGTACCGGGATTCGTAGGTGGCCCCGCAGCCGGCCATGCCGCCGCCGATGACGAGGATGTCCGCGTCAACGAAAACCGTTTTCCTGCCTCCGAAGAGTCCCATCAGACGACTCCCTGCTTGAGTTGATCCGGGCGCAAGGCGGGCAATCCACCTTCGATCTTGAGTGCTTCCGGTTCGTGTGCGAGTTCCTGGTTGGCGAAATCCTCGGGGCGGGGCGTGTCGTACTCGGCCGGCCCCTTGATCGATCCCCAGGGCGTGGTGCGGATCGGCGACACGAAGTTCTTCTCGCGGCCGTCGCGGAACTTGAGCTTCCACGAAATGGTCGCCTTGGCCTCTTCCCGAAGCACCCGGACACTGTGGCCCAGGGGGGCGAAGTCGGCATAACCGCGGACATCGATGGCGTTTTGCGGACAGGCCTTCACGCAGGAGTAGCACTCCCAGCACATGTTCGGCTCGATGTTGTAGGCACGCCGATAGGTCTTATCGATGTGCATGATGTCGGACGGGCAGATGTCGACACAATGCCCGCAACCGTCGCACCGGGTCATGTAAACGAAAGTTGGCATGGGTTTCGTTGTCTTCCGTAGTGAGGGCCGATGATGGGCTGATCAGTAGTGCTGGGGTCGTTCGCGCGCGCTGCCGAACGTCTCGGGCTTGTCGGCGGGCCCGGGCAGGTTGCTCCTGGAGCCGTTCGCGTAGGTGGCCCTCTTTTCGAAGGCCGCCGCCGGCTTGAAGAACATGTGAGCGAACTTGGACCACGGCACCGATCCGAACAGCACCGTCGTTGCGATGACGTACAAGCCGAAGAGCACGTTGGCGCCGGCTCCGCCCCTCGCTTGCAGGTAGGCCCAGATCAGGCCCAGCGTGACGCTGGCGAGAAGCGAGAGGATGAACAGATCCGCGCGCACGACGCGGAACGGGGAATTGCCCTCCGCGGCAACATCGACCCGAATGAAGAACCAGAACCAGTATCCGCCGAGGCAGACCATCAGGCCGCCGAGCCACCAGAGCTGCGGCAGGATGGCGGGCGTCGGCGTCGCTGGCGTCGGGTAGCCGAACACCATGAGAGCGGTGGTGACGACGTAGATCACGAACCCGTACATGGTCAGCAGATGGGCGAGCCGGCGACGCGCGTTGCAGAATTCCCCGGAGGTGAGGACGTCGACCAGGCCGGTCTTGATGGCGAGCGACACCAGTTCGCCGCCGCCGATTTGCTTCGATCCTTTGCTCTTGGATTTCCGCCAATTTTGGAAAAAATACTTGGCGCTCCCCTTATGCGCGATGTCAAACAGCGTCCCGGCTGCAACCAGGACGATCATGACCATTACATAGGCCTGCATCACGGCAGGCGATATGGACGCCGAAAGCTCGGCAAACGGATTGCTGGTGAACATCAGGGCCCTCTCCCCATCTTCGTAATTGTAGGAGGCAACGGCGCGGCGAACGCAAAAAAAGGACTATGCGTCCATAGAAAAAACTTCGAAGCGCATCGCCGCGAGATCGCCCAGGGCCCAGGTCGCCGGCGCGGCGAGCCCGGCGACCGTGCCGGGGTTCACCAGCCAGGTCTTGCCGCCCTTGACATTCGCCACCTGCTCGACACCGGCCGTGTGCGAATGGCCGCAGCACACGAGGTCCCAGTCCCCAGTGCACCCCATGGCGTAGCCGTACTCGGGATAGTGCACGACGAAGATGCGCCGGCCCCCGAGCTCGAGGCGCGCATCGGGGCCGTGGTACTGCACCTGCCCGCCGCTGTCGCGCGCGAGCCGCGAGAGCGAGACCGGGTCGCCCAGGTTGTTGCCGTGGATCAGATGCAGCGGCAGGCCCACCCCCATCGCCGCGCGCACGGTCTGTGCGCCGATGAGATCACCGCAATGGATGACGGCCGCGGCGCCTTTTTCATTTGCTTCGCGCACCGCCAGCGCGAGATTGTCGGCGCGGTCGTGGCTGTCCGAGACGATGCAGATTTTCATGCGCCGATGCCAATGAGGACTCGTCCCTACTTGCGCTTCAGAATGAACTTGTAGACGTCGCCTTCCTTGGTGGAGGAGACGAGCTGGTTGCCCGTCTGGCGGCAGAACGATTCAAAGTCGGCCACGGAGCCAGGGTCGGTCGCGAGGACCTCGAGCAGACCGCCGGGTTGCATGGTCTGCAAGGTCTTCTTGGTTCGCAGGATCGGTAGAGGGCAGTTCGCCCCTTTCACATCAAGGACCACATCGGCCATTGCGTCACCTCGCTTGTGAATTGAGCCGAACAGCCCTATCAGATGAACAGACTCACGTCGGCGTCTCGCGCCATGGGCAGGAAGGTCGCGGCGCCCACGTACTCCTTCACCTCGGGGATGAAGTCGTCGCGGCTGAATCCGAATAGATCCACCGTCATCTGGCAGCCGATCAGCTTGACCCCGGCTTCGATCGCCATTTCGCGCAGCTCCGGGATCGTGGCCACGCCCTTGTTGTGGATCGTCTGTCTCATGAGCGTGCTCGCCAACGACTCGAACCCCGGCACGATGGACTGGACCGCGTTCGGGATGTTCCAGTTAATGTGCCGGAACCATTCCGGGCCGAAGGGCATTTTCATCGGCATTCCCGGATTGCCGAGCGGGCTGACCTTCAGGTCGCTCAAGTCCTTGCGCAGCAGCTGCAGCCCGTAGAACGTGAAGAACACCGACACGTTCCAGCCGAGCGCCGCGGCGGTCGACGCCAGGATGAACGGCGGGTACGCCCAGTCGAGCGTCCCCTT
>JBGPTG010000389.1:0-3143 GCA_041490545.1 Gammaproteobacteria bacterium | reverse complement strand
GGGCACGCGACCAACGCCCTGCCCCAGCGTGCGCGGGCAACTGTGAACTGCCGCATCCTGCCCGGAGAAGCGGTCGAGGAAGTGCAGAAGACCCTGGCGCGGGTCATCGCGAACGACAAGATCAGGATCACGCCGACGCACGAGCCGACGCTCTCGCCTCCGCCGCCGCTGTCGCGCGAGATCGTCGGGCCGGTCGAGGCGGTGAGCGCGCAGATGTGGCCGGGCGTGCCGGTAGTGCCGGCGCTACTCGCGGGCGCGACCGACGGCCGCTTCACCATCAACGCCGGCATTCCAACCTACGGCCTGAGCGGCATGTTCCGCGATCCCGACGGCTCGGGCGTGCACGGCCTGAACGAGCGCATCCGCGTGCGCTCGCTGTACGAAGGCCACGAGTTTCTCTACCAGGTAGTCAAACTCTACGCGGGCGGAAAATGACGGGTACCTTTGACAACTGGAGCGCATGAATGACAACCACCGCAAATATCGCTGTTGCCTTCGTCGCGCTACTGCATTTCTGGTTCCTGGTCCTCGAGATGTTCCTCTGGACCAAACCGCTCGGTCTGAAAACCTTTCGTCTCACGCCCGACTTCGCCAGGGCGACGAAGGCGCTCGCCGCGAACCAGGGCCTGTACAACGGCTTCGTCGCGACCGGGCTCGGCTGGGGTCTGGTTCTCGGCCGCGCGGGAACCTCGATCACGGTTTTCTTCCTCGGCTGCGTCATCGTCGCCGGCGTGTTCGGCGGTTTCACGGCGAGCCGCAAGATCTTCTGGGTGCAGGCGCTCCCGGGCGCGGTGGCGCTCGCGCTGGTGTTGCTGGCCTGAAGCGGCAGACTCAGCCGAGCGCGGAGATCTTCGCGAGCAGTTCCTTCGCATCGACGGGCTTGACCACGTAGTCTTTTGCGCCCTGGCGCATCCCCCAGATCCGGTCGGTCTCCAGCTTCTTGCTGGTGCACACGATCACCGGGATGTGCTTGGTGGCTTCGTCGTGGGTGATGGCGCGCGTCGCCTTGAACCCGTCGGTGCCGGGCATGATGATGTCCATGAGGATCAGGTCCGGCTTCTCGGTCTTCGACTTGGCGATACCCTCGTCGCCGTTCTGCGCGGTGACGCACTGATACCCCTGCGCGGTCAGGGTATCCGTCAGGAACTTGCGGTCGGTGGCTGAATCGTCGACGATCAGGATCTTCTTGATTGGCATGGCAACCCCTCCTCTATAAACTTGGCGGCATCGGTGGCTCGCGAGCGCCATTACAAACCTCTGCGAGCGCCATTACAAACCTCTGCGGATGCATCAGTATAGGCTTTCGCAATCGACGGGGCCCGGTCCGCGCGCAGGCTCCACCGGTCGCTTCGAAGGAAACGAGCCCTGACCCATTCACTCCACCCAAGGAAGAAACCATGAAACGCAGCCTCGCCCTTTCCTCAAGCCTTGTCCTCAGCACCCTGCTCTCCCTGCCGCTCGCCGCGGCCGCGGCGGAATACATGGAGAAAACGCCGTTCCAGCTCTCGCGCGCGTTTTCCCCGGGAGTGATCACCGAAGGCGGCAGGATCGTCTGGGTCGCCGGCCAGACCGCCACGCGCGACAACGACGGCAAGGACATTGCCAACAATTTCGAAGCGCAGGTGAAGCAGGTGGTCTCGCAGATCGACCAGGTGATGAAGCACGCCGGCGGCAGCCTCGCCAACATCGTCACTATGACCGTGTTCATCAAGGAGTCGCGCTATGGCGACCGCTTTGTCGAGATGCGCAAGGATTTTTTCCAGAACGGCAACTACCCGGGGAGCGCGCTCATCACCGTGACCAATTTCGCACGGCCGGGCATCGAGATCGAGATCCAGGCGGTCGGCGTGGTCGGCGACCGCTGCTCGAGTGACAACCCCTGCTCGGCGGAAGGCTTGGCGAAGAAGAAATAGCGGCGGCAAGATTTCAACGTCACACGAATAAAGGAGGAGACAATGAATACGAAAAGGTGGTTGCTCGCGAGTGTCGCAGTACTCGTCGTGATCGCGGTGCTGGAGTTCGTGATCCACGGCGTGCTGCTGTCGGACCTTTACAAGCAGACGGCCTCGATCTGGCGCCCGCAAAAGGACATGCAGCAGACGATGTGGATATTCTGGATCGGCTACCTGGTATTCGCGCCGCTCTTCGCGCTGATCTACGTGAAGGGCTACGAGAAGGGCAAGCCCGGACTCGGTCAGGGCCTGCGCTTCGGCTTCTACGTGGGCGCGATGCTGTCGGTGATGAACAGCTTCGGCTGGTACGTGCTCCTGCCGATCCCCGTCGCGCTCGCGTTCTACTGGTTCGTCGCGACTCTCGCGGTGTACGTCGCGGCGGGCGCGGCGGTGGGCTGGGTGTATCGAAGCGAATAGTGCAAGCCGTCCACCAGCGCGACGGTCTCAGCGCAGGACGGTCGGCAACGGCGAGTTCGCTTCGAGCGTCGGCATCGACCTCATCCGAGGAGCCAGCGCGCCAGCGTCAACGCCAGCATCCCGCCGACGATGGTGAGGAGGATGCTGCGCGTCGCCAGGGCGATGCCGAACGCGACGAGCCCGGCGACGAGGCGCACGTTCTCGAATGACAAGGCGATCGCCCCCTGCGACATGGCTAGGCTGGGGACGATGATCGCCATCAGCGCGGCTGCCGGGGCGTAGCGCAGCACGCGCTCGGCAGTCGGCGGCAGGCGCAAGCGGCTGCCCGGGAGGATGAAGATGGCGCGCGCGAGAAAGGCGATGATCGCCATCCCGCCGATGAGCGCCCAGCCGGTCGCCTCCATATTATCTTTCCGCCGCGCGCGGCGCGCCGAAGCGCGCCACCGCGAGTCCGACCGCGACGCCGGCGGCAATCGCCGCGAGCAGCCCGAGGTTGAGCGGCAGCCTGGCGGCGGCGAGCGCCACCCCGCCCGCGGCGATCGCGCCCCACACCACCGCGCGGTCGAAGAGCAGCGGCAGCAGCAGCGCGATCAAGCCGAGCGTGCTGGCGAATTCCAGCGACCAGCTCTTCGGGATGAGCGCGCCGGCGAAGATGCCGGTCCACGAGGCGAGCTGCCAGCCGACCCACATGAGGAGCGAGCCGCCGAGGTAGTACCAGTGCTTGTCCGGGTCGCCGTCCTCCGGCTTGTGGCGCCCGAGGTAGAGCGCGAAGAT
>JBGPTG010000388.1:0-3152 GCA_041490545.1 Gammaproteobacteria bacterium | reverse complement strand
GGAAGCGGCCGCGCTTCCCGAAACCTTCTTCACCGTGTGGAGCAACGTCTTCGACCGCGCGGGCCTGAAGCCCGGAGAATCGTTCCTGGTGCAGGGCGGGTCCTCCGGCATCGGCGTCGCCGCGATCCAGATGGTCAAGGCGCTGGGCCATACGGTATTCGCCACCGCCGGCAGCGCGGAAAAATGCGCAGCCTGCGTCAAGCTCGGCGCCGACCGCGCCATCAACTACAGGACCGAGGATTTCGTCGAGGTGGTGAAGCAGGCTACCGGCGGCAAGGGCGTGGATGTCATCCTCGACATGGTCGGCGGCGACTACGTCGAGCGCGAGTTGAAGTGCCTCGCCGACGACGGCCGCATCGCCGTGATCGCCTTCCTCTCCGGGGCCAAGGCTACCGTCAATCTCTCCGATATCCTCAGGCGGCGGCTGACGATCTCCGGCTCGGGCCTGCGCCCCCGCCCCGTCGAATTCAAGGGCGCCATCGCGAAGAAGCTGCGCGAATGGATCTGGCCGCTCATCGAAGCCGGGAAGATCAAGGCGGTGATCCACAAGACCTTCCCGCTCGCGGAAGCGGCCAGGGCGCACGAGCTGATGGAGTCGAGCGCGCACATCGGCAAGATCGTTCTCACCGTCTGACGAAAGTAAAGTCGAAGCCGCTTCAACGCGGCAAGGAGTCACGCATGTTCCGTCCCGATCTTCTCAAAGGCAAGCGCATCCTCGTCACCGGCGGCGGCACGGGCCTCGGCCGCGAGATGGCGGCGAAATATCTCGAGCTCGGCGCCGAGGTTTATATCTGCGGCCGGCGAGCGGCGGTCATCGAGAAAACGGCGAAGGAATTGATGTCCTCGCACGGCGGCTCGGTGAAATGGCGCGCGGTGGACATCCGCGACGCTCAAGGTGTGGACGCGATGGTGCAGTCGATCTGGGACGACGGCGGGCCGCTCACCGGCCTCGTCAACAACGCCGCGGGCAATTTCATCTCGCGCACCGAGGACCTGTCGCCGCGCGGCTTCGACGCCATCGCCGGCACGGTGTTCCACGGCACCTTCTACACCACGCACGCGGTGGGCAAGCGCTGGATCGCGGGCAAGAACAAGGGCTCGGTCATCTCCATCGTCGTCACCTGGGTGTGGACCGGCTCGCCCTTCGTCGTCCCCTCGGCGATGTCCAAGGCGGGCGTGCACGTCATGACGCAGTCGCTCGCAGTAGAGTGGGGCCGCTACGGCATCCGCCTCAACGCCATCGCCCCGGGAATCTTTCCCACCGAAGGCGCCGGCAAGCGCCTCGCGCCCGGGCGCGACCCGGGCGGCGAAGCCGCGGCGTTGAATCCCATGGAGCGCGTCGGCCAGCGGCACGAACTGCAGAACCTCGCCGCCTTCCTCATGGCGGAGGGCTGCGACTGGCTCACCGGGCAGACGATCGCGCTCGATGGCGGCGGCTGGCTCGCCAACGGCGCCTCGTTCACCGAGCTCTTCCCCTGGACCGACGCCGACTGGGAAAAGGCGCGCACCGCGATCAAGGCGCAGAACGAGAAGGACAAGGGGCAGCGCTCGACGTAGCGCTTCCACGCTTTCCTTCGCTCGTCCGCCTGAGCTGCCTCCAGACACAACTCGTACTTCAGACGTTCCCCAAGACCGGGGCATCGCCCGCCGCCCCGGAGAACATTTTCCCGTCAATGCACGCGGTACTCGGCGCGCCGCTGCTCCAGGCTATCGAGCGGGCTCTTCACCCCGCGCGCGCCCTTGTTCATAACGTGTGTGTAGATCATCGTGGTGCTCACGTCGGAATGCCCGAGCAGCTCCTGCACGGTGCGGATGTCGCTTCCGGACTGCAGCAGGTGCGTCGCGAACGAATGCCGCAGCGTGTGGCAGCCGACGTGCTTGGCGATGCCCGCGGTGCGCGCCGCCCACTTGACCGCGCGCGACACGGTCTGCGGGTAGAGATGGTGGCGGCGAATCACCCCGGTGCGCGGATCGGCCGAGCGGTTCTTCGACGGAAACACGAACTGCCACGCCCACTCGTATGCGGCACGCGGATACTTGCGCGCCAGCGCGTTGGGCAACTCGGCTTCGCCGAACCCGTCCTTGAGGTCGCTCTCGTGCAGCCGCTTCACCCTGCCCAGATGCTGCTGCAAGGGCGAGAGGAGCTTCTCCGGCAGCATGGTGACGCGATCCTTGTTGCCCTTGCCCTCGCGCACCAGGATCTGGCGGTAGACAAAATCGACATCCTTCACGCGCAGGCGCAGGCACTCGCGCAAGCGCAAGCCGCAACCGTAAAGCAGCGCCACCATGAGCCCGGTCATTCCGTGGGTCTGGCCGAGCAGGCGATGCACCTCGACCTGCGTCAACACCACGGGCAGGCGCACCGGGCGCTTCGCGCGCACCAGATCGTCCAGCCAGGGCAACTTCACATGCAGCACCTTGCCGTAAAGAAACAAGAGCGCCGAGAGCGCCTGGTTCTGCGTCGCCGCCGCCACGTCGCGCTCGCTGGCAAAATAGTTGAGGAACGCAGTCACCTCCGCCGCGCCCATCTCACGCGGATGGCGCTTGCCGCTCCAGAGAATGAAATAACGGATCCAGTAGCGATACGTTTTCTCGGTCCGGTAACTGTAGTGCATGCCGCGCAGAATCTCGCGCACCCGGTCGAGCAGGCGGGGCTCCTTCGCGACCGCCGGAGCACCCTCACGAGAATCTGATTGCTGTCCCATGTCACGCCCTCTGATCAAAGCGCAGCCTGCGTCATCGCCCTTCAACGTCTTGAATCCAGGGACGGATGACAACCACCCTAAGCGGCAGGACTTGCTCACAGGGCAGACCGCCCGACGCCGCGATCGCGCCAACAGCCTCCGATTCGATGGCACTCAAGGGTATTCACGACAACCCCTGTCGGGAAATCCCTCACAGAAATCCCATCCAGGCCGCGCCAACGCTGCTTTACACGTGCAACGAAATTCCGGAAGGTATAAATTGCACTCCGCACGCAGCAAAAACCGGAGCTTTCCCATTGGAATCAAACCACTGTCCCAATCCACGCCCTGTGAGCAAGGTTCAGTCCCGGCGTCCGAACTCTAGGGCGTTGATTCAGGGGCAAAACCCAACCGCGTTTCCTGTGAGGTACTTTGCTCAAAGGGCACGCATGCACTCCATTACACGTT
>JBGPTG010000387.1:0-3179 GCA_041490545.1 Gammaproteobacteria bacterium | reverse complement strand
TCGCGCGGTTCGACTACAACTTCAAGGCGCAGGTGCTCGCGTGTCATCGGCTGCAGTGTGCGGTCACCGGCCGGCCGATGGCGGCGACCGCTTTCTAGAGCGCTGCGCGTCGAGGGGGGCGCAGTTCCGCTTACCGCAGGCCGAGCGTCTCCCGCTTCCACGACGCATCCTGCCAGCGCTGGAATGCGCGCAGCGCGCCAGGTTCGCTCGCCTGCGTCTCGATGGCGAGCGTGTCGAGGCGCAACACCGCGAACCGGCGCCGGTACCGGTACCGGCCTTCGCCTCGCGCCACAAGGGAAGATGGCGGGTCAGGGCCTGCGCATACCTATGATTGTGGCAAAAGGAGGGCAGCAGCACGCCCGCAGGGCGAGCGGCGGCTGCGTTGCACCAAGTTGAACAAGACTAGCCGGGTATCCGCGGAAGCAGCAGGTGGGAGCCGTCTTGTCCACCGCAATGGACGGTGTGGCGCGTGGGAAGCGCGTTGGTCTGGTGATACCAGATCGGCTCCTCCGCGTTGTCCTGCGCGCGGATCTCGAGGACCATGCGATGGCCCTGCAGAAACGTCATCGCGAACTCGCACAGCTCGATCGCGTACTCGGTCGGTTGGTTCAGCGGCACCGATACGCGCTTGTCGTGAGGGTGATAAGGCTTGTAGGGCTTCGAGCGTGCCGCATCGAGGCCGCGGTGCGAAGCACGCAGCCAGCCCTTGGTTACCATGCGCATGGTGCCGTCGGGCGCCTGGTCCTTGAGGTTTACGATCCAGCCGGTGTCTGGCTGGTCGATCGATGCGCGCAGGTAGAGCGCCGCGGGCCCGGTGAACTCCGTGTCGGCCTCGAAAGGCGCGCTTGCATAGCGCAGGCACGGCGAAGTCTTTCCCGGAACGATGTAGGGATCGTTGCTGAATGCGTCGTCTCCTCCCGATCTCTGCGAGAAGCCGAGGCCTCCACCCGCGTGCAGCCACAGCTTCGTCCACTCCGTTCGCGCCAGCGGCCATTCGCGCTCGTCGCGCCATTCGTTGCGCCCCTTGATGAGCAGCTGCACCGGCGGCTCGTCCATCATCCCGGTGTCATTGCCTTTCAGCCAGTGGTCGTACCAGCGCAGCAGCACATCCTGGTGGTCGCGCCACGGGCGTCGCGGGCCGGTGGACTCGAGCGTCTCGAAAATGATCATTTTCTTTCTCGTGTCGAGGCCTTCCCAGGCCTGAAAAGCGCCCGGCAGGTGGATGTCCCACGCGCTCCAGCGCACCATGAGGAGGACGGGAACCTTGATGCGGTCGAACATCCGGTAGGACGAGCGCTCCCAGTAATACGGCCCGTCGTTCGGCTCGACCACGAAATCGAACAACAGGGGATTCTTCTCGGCGTACCTGAGCTGGATGTGCAGGTAAGGGCTGTCCTCGATCTCCGCGGTGCGGTTCAGCGCCTCGATGCGGCGGCGGATCTCCTCTTCGGGTAGATATCTGAATATCAGCGGGCGTAGCGTGCCGATGCTGACGTGGCCCCACCACTGGTGAAAGAAGCCTTCGTTCAGCAGGCCGCCGTGATACACCGAATGGCGATAGCGGTCGGTGTAGGCCTCGTACGGCGCGATCGCCTTGAGGTGCGGTGGCTGCTGCGCGGCGACGAGATGCTGCACCACCCCGAAATACGACATGCCGAGCATGCCGACGTTGCCGTCGCACCAGGGCTGCGAAGCGATCCACTCGACGAGGTCGTAGCCGTCCTGCTGCTCTTTCTTCCCCTGGAAATCGTATTCCCCCGCGGAGTCGCCTGAGCCGCGCACGTCGGCGATGACGTGCACGTAGCCGCGATTGACGAAAAACCGCGTGTCGCCGGCTTCCTGGCCGCCGTTGCCATGGCGCGGACTCAAGGGGCGGCGGTCGTCGGTGATACGCTGCACTTCCTTGCCGTAGAGTGAACACGAAAGCAGCGCGGGGAATTTCCCCGGCGCATCGGGACGGAACACGTCGCAGGCGAGCTTCGTTCCGTCGCGCACCGTGACGAAGCGGTTGCGCTCCTCTTTCAACTCGTGCTTCGGGGGCGAAAGCCGCTGCTGCCAGTTCTGCATTTCTAGGGCTCCTTTGCGTCGATCAGTACGAACGCCATGCGGCAGCTGCGGCTGCCGTCGCGCGCCGACAGCTCGATGTCGCGCTCCCACTCCCCGACCTCAAAGGTCGGCTGCGACAACCGTTCGCGCCAGCTCATTCGGCCTTGATCCCACTGCGCTCGATGACCGACTTCCAGCGCTCGGCCTCGGCGCGCATGTGAGCGGCGAACTCGCCCGGCGTGCCGCCGACCGGCGTCATGCCGAGTTCGCCGATCCGCTTGCGGTTTGCCGGGTCGGCAAGCGCGTTGCGCACTTCAGCGGCGAGCAGCTCGACGATGCGGCGATCGGTGCCGCGCGGTGCCGCGAGCCCCCACCAGTTGCTCGCCAGTAGCTCCGGGAAGCCTGCTTCTGCCGTGGTTGGGACATCGGGAATTTCGGACATGCGCTCTTTGCCCGTGACCGCTAGCAGACGCAGCCGGCCGGACTTCACATGAGCGATGTTGCCTCCAAGAGTGGCGATGAAGAGCTGGATGTCATTGGCGAGAAGCCCCTGCACCATTGGTGGCGTACCCTTGTACGGAATGTAGACGAGCACACGACCAGTGATCTGCGAGAGCAGCTCGCCGGTGAGGTGGGACGGCGAGCCGGTGCCGGGCGAGCCGAAGTTCAGCTTGCCCGGGTTGGCTCGCGCAAAGTCGACCAATTCCCTGAGATTCTTGACCGGTACGCTCGAATTCATGAGCACCACGAGCGGGGCGTCAGCGTAGATCGAGATCGGCTCGAACGCGACGAGCGGGTCGAAGCCGAGATTGCTGAACAGGAACTGATTGACGGAGTAGGAGGCGGTCGGCGCGATCAGCAGCGTGTAGCCGTCTGGCGCCGCGCGCGCCACCTCGGCGGTGCCGATGTTTCCGGCGGCGCCGGGCCTCGACTCGATCACGAAACGCTGCCCGATTTTCGTCTCGATCGTGGTCGTGATGACCCGAAACGACGTATCGCCAATCCCGCCCGCCGAGTACGGATAGATCACCCGAATCGGTTTCGATGGCCATTCCTGTCCGTACGCATGGGCCGCGAGCAGCGCGCCGAGCAGCGTCCCGCACGCTTTCTTCAGCAGAGCTTCGAATCGAGAC
>JBGPTG010000386.1:0-3185 GCA_041490545.1 Gammaproteobacteria bacterium | reverse complement strand
CCGATCCGCGTAGTCGCGCCACGAACAATCGGATGCGAGCTCGCGAAATGCACCGCTCTTTGCGAGCGCCGCGATCCAGTCCTGCTTTTCCGCGGTGGCAGCCGACATCCAGGGTTCGAAGCCGGCCTCGCGCACGGTCGAGCGCGCGCGAAAGAACGCGCGCGAAAGAATCGTTCCGACCTCGCCGTAGCCGATGAGGCCCGCGTTCAATTCCGCGGAGGGCGCCTGGGTGTTCATGCCTTTCTGGTCGGGTTACAAGCGTCGCGCCGAATCTAACACGGAAGCCGCGAGAGACACCGGCCCGCCCCCCCTACTAGGCCACGGCCTCCCAGCGAGCAAACTGAGGCCCTTGACAGGTTCCCTGTATTTGGGATATATTTCCCAAATATTATGAGGGCCCCGACCACAAAAGCATCGCAAATCTCGCGCGCGCTGGCCACCGCGCTGGAGCGCATCCTCACGCCCCTCTGTCGCATCCTCCTTCGCAACAACATATCGTTCAAAGCCTTTACCGATATCGCCAAGCGCACCTACGTGCACGTGGCTGCAGACGAATTCCGCATTCCGGGCAAGAAGCAGTCGGTATCTCGCGTCGCCCTGCTCTCGGGGCTCACCCGCAAGGAGGTCCAGCGACTGCTCGAGCTGGAGCAGACCCCCGACGCCGAAGTCGGCGAGCGCTACAACCGCGCCGCGCGCGTCGTGGCGGGCTGGGTCCGCGACCCCGACTTTTCCGATGCGAGCGGAAATCCCCGCGAGCTGGAGATCTCGGAGGCCGGACCTGCCGGAGCGGGGACGTTCGCAGAACTGGTGCGCCGATTCAGCGGAGACATCCCCTATCGCGCCGTGCTCGATGAGCTGCTGCGCGTCGGAGCCGCGGAAAAGACGCCCCGGGCGACGATCCGCGTGAAATCTCGCGCCTTCGTTCCCCAGGGCGCAGACACCGACAAGATCAACATCCTCGGGACCGACGTCGCCGACCTCGTGGCAACCATAGATCACAACATCCACGCGCGCGAGGCTCAACCGCGCTTCCAGCGCAAGGTCATGTACGACAACCTGCCGCTCGAGGCCCTCGACGAATTCAGGAAGCTGAGCGCCGAGCAGGCCCAGCGGCTGCTCGAGCACTTCGACAAGTGGCTGGCGCGTCACGACCGCGACACCAATCCGGCGAGCCGCGGCACGGGACGCATGCGCAGCGGGATCGGCATCTACTACTTCGAGGAAGACCTGGCATCGAAAGCCGGGAAAAACGACGAAGACTCGTCCAAGCGATAGGCGCTTGACCATGATCAAGAAATCCCTCGTTGCATCCGACAGCCTGCTGATAGGCGCGGTGCTCGATCGCCTGGGCAGCGCACAAGCGCAGATCCTGCTCGATCAGGTCAGGAACTGGGCATCACAGTACAACAACCAGCCGCACATAGAATCGCGCAGAACCGAGCGCAGGCGCGGCGGAATCGGCACTCATCATCTTGCTTAAAACCGGCGTCATAGACGCCAACAGAGGAAGCCACAAATGAAATCCCTAAGCCTTGCAGTTCTTTCTTTAGTAGTAGCGTTGACCGTCACCGCTTGCGGAGGCGGAACCGGCGGAACCGGAGCGACCACCCCGCCGGCCGCCTCCGTCAGCCAGGGTGTCATCACCGCCAAAGGCAGCGTCTTCGTCAACGGCATTGAGTACAGCACCACTGGCGCCAGCATCAAGATCGACGACAACTCCGTCGCCGATGATTCCTTCCTGAAAGTCGGGATGGTCGTCAAGGTCCGCGGAACCAGCGACGACTCCACCAGGACAGGCTCCGCAACGCAAATCGAGGCGAGGGATATCCTCGAAGGAACGATCTCGAACGTCGGGGCCAATACGATAACGGTCATGGGTCAGACAGTACGGATCGAGGACAACGTGACCCGCCTCAACGACGACGATCTGCAAAAGTTCTTCGCGCAAGCCAACTTCCTAGTCGGAGACATCGTCGAAGTCCACGGCTTCGCCGATGACCAGGGCGGAGTGCGCGCTACAAGAGTATTCAGGAAAGTGTCGGGTGAATTCGAGAGCAAAGGGTTCATCACCACGCTCGGGGCGACATCGTTCACTCTTGCCCTCACTCCGGGCGGGGCTACGGTCCTGACAGTCACCTTCACCCTCGGCCAACTTCCGGCCGGCACCGCCATCGGTTCGTTCGTCGAGATCAAGTCCGCCGTCGCACCGCTCGCCAACGCCGTCACGGCGTCCTCCATCCATCTCGAAGACAGGATCGGCACCGCCGGAGAAGAGGTCGAGGTCGAAGGTATAGTCTCGAGCGGCACGCTGGCCAGCTTCGTCGTCAACGGCCAGACGGTCGTTACCAGCCCATCGACCCTCTTCGAGGGCGGACTGAGCAGCGACTTCGCCGTCGGGGTAGAACTCGAGGCCGAAGGCCCGCTTGATGCTAACGGCGCCATCGCCGCCACCAAGATCTCGTTCGAGAGCAACATCAAGATCGAGGCGGATGCTTCCGCTGTCAGCGCCACCAGCCTGACGGTGCTAGGCAAGATAGTCGCCATCGACCAATTCACCCGGATAGACAATGGTACCGTTGCGAACACAGACCACGTCGAAGTTCGCTCCATACTCGATCGTAACGGTAACCTCATTGCTACGCGCATCGTCGTGCAAAGCCCATCGACCAAGGCATTCCTCCAGGGGCCGGTCACTGCCGCAGACGGCACCGCGGGAACCCTGACCATCCTCGGCAGTGCCATTGTCTCCGACGGCAGTACCCAATGGAGGGTGAGCAGCACTTCCACCGACTCACCGGTCACCAAGGCGGCTTTCTTCGCACAGATACATGCCAATGTGACCGTGGTCAAGGTCAAGTGGGATCCGTTCACCAACCTCTCCGCGTCGATCAAGGAAGCGGAGATTGAACTCGGCAATTAGCCAAGCCTTTCGTTGATCTGTCGTGTAACTGATACCCAGCGCGGCCGAGAACATCGGCCGCGCATCGCTTACCCGCCGGCCCGGTATTCAGCGGCGAACGGGGGAACCCTCCCTTCCCCCGTTTTTTTATTTTGTCACGCCGTCCAATACAGCCGCGCGGGATTGTCCACCAGGATGCGCTTCCTCAGTCCCTCGTCGGGGACGGCCTTCGCGAACAGGTCCACCAGTTCGCCGTCATTGGGCATGACCTTCACGTTGGGATGGG
>JBGPTG010000385.1:0-3188 GCA_041490545.1 Gammaproteobacteria bacterium | reverse complement strand
GTGGCCACGGTGTGTCGGCGTCTCGGCATCGACATTTCTGCCGAGGCCGTCATGCGGGCACTGAAGACCCGCGGCAAATGACGTCGCGAGGGGAGAAACAACCATGACCACCTACAAGGAATTCCACCGGCGATCGATCGAGGACCGCGAGGGTTTCTGGGCCGAGCAGGCCGCCCTGGTGCACTGGGAGAAACCTTTCGGCAGGGTGCTCGACTACAGCCGGCCGCCCTTCGCCCGTTGGTTCGTCGGCGGCCGTACCAATCTCTGCTACAACGCGGTGGACCGTCACCTCGGAGCGCGCGGCGCGCAGAAGGCGCTCATCTACCTCTCGACGGAGACCGGGGAGGCGAAGAGCTACACCTACGGGGAATTGCACGCCGAAGTGCAGCGGGCGGCGGCGATGATGCAATCGCTCGGCGTGGCGAAGGGCGACCGGGTGATCGTGTACATGCCGATGATCCCGGAGGCGGCCTTTGTCATTCTCGCCTGCGCGAGGATCGGCGCCATACACTCCGTGGTGTTCGGCGGCTTTGCCGCGGCGAGCCTGGCCGCGCGCATCGACGATGCCAGGCCGAAGCTCATGGTCACCGCCGACGGCGGCAGCCGCATGGGCAAGGCGGTGCTGTACAAGGCGCTGGTGAATGAATCGATCCGGCTCGCGCAGCACCCGCCGGGGAAGGTCCTCATCTACCGCCGCGGCCTGGACAAGGCGATGCAGACGGTGGCCGGGCGCGACGTCGACTATGCGGACCTGCGCTCGAAGCACCTCGACGCCCAGGTGCCGGTCGAGTGGCTCGAATCGAACGAGACTTCGTACATCCTGTACACCTCCGGGACCACCGGCCGGCCGAAAGGCGTGCAGCGCGACGTCGGCGGCTACGCGGTGGCGCTCGCCGCGTCGATGCGCCACATCTATTGCGGCAATCCGGGCGAAACCATGTTCACCACCTCGGACATCGGCTGGGTAGTGGGGCACTCCTACATCATCTACGGCCCGCTGATCGCGGGCATGACCACCATCATGTACGAGGGCGTTCCGATCCGCCCCGATGCCGGGGTGTGGTGGAAGATCGTCCAGGACCACAAGGTGAGCGTGATGTTTTCCGCTCCGACGGCGATTCGCGTGCTGAAGAAGCACGATCCGGCGTACCTGTCGAAATACGACCTGTCCTCGCTGCGGTACCTGTTTCTCGCCGGTGAGCCCCTCGACGAGCCCACCCACGTCTGGATCGCCGAGGGACTGAAGAAACCGGTCATCGACCATTACTGGCAGACCGAGTCCGGATGGCCGATCCTGTCGGCGGTGCCCGGCGTGGAAAACACGCCCCTGAAATTCGGCAGTCCAAGCTTCCCGGTGTTCGGCTACGACCTCAGGCTGCTGCGCGAAACCGACGCGAGCGAAGCGGGAAGCGACGAGAAGGCCGTGGTGGCCATCGTCCCACCGCTGCCGCCCGGCTGCATGTCCACCATATGGGGCGACGACGAGCGCTTCGTCAAGACCTATTTCGGGACTTTCCGCACCCGGCAGGTGTACTCGACCTTCGACTGGGGCATTCGCGACAAAGACGGTTACTACTTCATCCTCGGCCGCACCGATGACGTCATCAACGTCGCCGGGCATCGCCTCGGCACGCGCGAAATCGAGGAAGCGGTCAACATGCACTCGAGCATCGCCGAGTGCGCGGTGGTGGGCGTCGCCGACGCACTCAAGGGGCAGATGCCGCTCGCCTTCGCGGTGGCGAAGGATGCCTCGATTCTCTCCACTCCGGAAGGACGGCTGCGGCTGGAGCGGGAGGTGCTGGAGACCGTGGACAGGCACCTGGGCGCGATCGCCCGGCCGAAGTCGGTACACTTCGTCACCCTGCTGCCGAAGACGCGCTCGGGCAAGACCCTGCGGCGCACGATCCAGGCGCTCGCGGAGGGACGCGACCCGGGCGACCTGACCACCATCGAAGACCCCGCGGCGCTGGAGCAGATCCGCAGTGCATTGAAAACCACGGAGAACAAGCCATGAAGACGAAGCCCTGCCTTACTCTGGATGACTGCAGGAAGATCGCGGCCGCGTCCGAAGCCGAGGCGCGCAAGAACAAGTGGAACGTGGTCATCGCCATTCTCGACGACGGCGGCCATATGCTGTGGCTGCAGCGCATGGACGGGGCGACGCCGTTCAACACCCAAGTCGCGATCGAAAAGGGCCGCACGGCGGCGGTTTCGCGCCGCTCGACCAAGAACTGGGAGGACCGCATCGCCGCGGGGCGCAACGCCCTGCTCAACATGCCTGTGCTGCCGGTGCAGGGCGGAGTGCCGATCATGGTCGCGGGCGAGTGCGCCGGCGCGGTCGGGGTCTCGGGCGTGCAGTCGCACGAGGACGAGCAGATCGCGAACGCCGGGATCGCGGCGCTTGGCTAGGGATTTATGAATAGGGGTCCGTTGAAATCAATTGTCGTTCTCGTACCCGTTTTCATCCTTTCCTTCGGCTGGGGATGTCTCGCCGCGACCGATAAGCTGTTTCCATTTGGCCAGATTGAAGCGGTAAAGGACTATTTCGCCGCTCCCCCAGGCGAAACACCGCAGCCTTCCGCATACTGGCTCGAAAAATCATCCTTCTTCGATACCTTTGGCGCGCATGCTTCGGTCGTCATGATCGGCGATTCGATTACGGACGGAGCCGAGTGGCGAGAAATGTTTCCGGGTGCGGCCATCGCCAATCGCGGTATCGATGGAGACACGACCGGCGGGGTGCTTCGGAGGATGGAGGGAATCAAGTCCGTCCATGCCAAAAAGGCATTCATCATGATCGGAATAAACGATCTCGGAAAGCAAGGCCGTACCGTGGATGCCGTTTTTGGCGACTACGGCAGGATCGTGTCGCAACTGGTGCAAGGCGGCGTGAAAGTGTTCGTTCAATCGACCCTGGTTTGCAACGAAGCCAAAGCCAGCTGGATTGCCTGCGCCGCGATCCAGGGGAAGATCAGGCAGCTGAACGCGCGCCTGGCTACCCTCGCTTCCGGGAACGTCGCGTACATCGACATCAACGCGGGCCTCGCCGGAAAAGGCGGACTGAAGGCTGAACTGACCTACGACGGCGTCCATCTCAATGGCGACGGCTATCGGATATGGAATAACTTATTGTAATATTTTATGATTGATGTCTTTTCAGTTTAGAAGTTTTGGTTTTAAGTATTTTT
>JBGPTG010000384.1:0-3191 GCA_041490545.1 Gammaproteobacteria bacterium | reverse complement strand
GCTTCCCGCCGACATCCAGCAGATCACCGTGTTCTCGGGCGGCGTGCACGCAAGCGCAAAGGCGCCCGAGGCAGCACGGGCCTGGCTTGCGTTTCTCTCGGCGCCTGACGCCGTCGCGGTCATCAGGAAGAAAGGCATGGAACCGGGCTAGCAAAACCGGGGACAGACCACGGTTTGGGTTCTTTGGATTCCACCACGAAGTCCGGCGCGCACTGAATTGAAAACGTGGTCTGTCCCCGCTTCGGGCTGGTGCGCTATGATGCCCAAGCCCGGAAGCAGTCGCTGATTTGTGCAGCGCCCACTTCCAGGTCGCCGGAAGGGCCGATCGATAAAAAATTGCAGGAGGAGAACGTCCATGGCAAAGCTGAACATCAATGGCAAGGCCCGCGACGTGCAGGTGGAGGCGGATACGCCGCTCTTGTGGGTGATTCGCGAGCAGGTCGGCCTCACCGGCACCAAGTACGGTTGCGGCGTCGCGCAGTGCGGCGCGTGCTCGGTGCACATCAACGGCGAAGTACGGCGCTCGTGCTCGGTCGCGGTGAGCAGCCTGAAGCCCACCGACCGGATCGTCACCATCGAGGGCCTGTCGGCAACGAGTTCGACCCCGGTGCAGAAGGCCTGGGCGGCACTCGATGTGCCGCAATGCGGCTACTGCCAGTCGGGACAGATCATGGCGGCCACCGCGCTGCTGAAGAAAACCCCCCAGCCCACCGACGCCGACATCGACGCAGCGATGACCAACATCTGCCGCTGCGGCACTTATCAGCGCATCCGGGCGGCCGTGCACATGGCCGCTGCGAATCTTCGATCCGAAGCGAAGAAGGCCTAGGAGACGACCATGAAAAATACACTCCGCGTCAAAGCCACGAATCTTTCCCGCCGCAAATTCATCGTAGGTTCCGCCGCCGCGGGCGGAGGCCTCGCGCTCGGTTTCCACCTGCCGTTCGGCATCGGCGAAGCCGGCGCCGCAACCGCGGCCGGCACGGAAATCAACGTCTGGGTCGCGGTGAAGCCCGACAGCACCTGCGTGGTCCGCATCGCGCGCTCGGAGATGGGGCAGGGCACGCTCACCGGTCTCGCGCAGCTCGTCGCAGAGGAACTCGAGTGCGACTGGAAGAAAATCGCCACCGAACACATCAACCCCGGGCAGAATCTCGCGCGCAAGCGCGCCTGGGGCGAGATGGCGACCGGCGGCAGCCGCGGCATCCGCACCTCGCAGGACTACGTGCGCCGCGGCGGCGCTGCCGCGCGCATGATGCTGCTGCAGGCGGCGGCCGACCAGTGGAAAGTTCCGGTCGGCGAATTGAGCGTCTCCGAGGGCGTCATCACGCACGCCGCGTCCAAGCGAAGCACCACGTACGGCAGGGTCGCCGGGGCTGCGTCGAAGCTGACGCCGCCCGATCCGAAGAGCATCCAGTTGAAGGATCCCAAGCAGTGGAAGATCGCCGGCAAGCCGATGAAGCGCCTGGACACGGCCAACAAGTTGAACGGCAGCAAGATCTATGCGATCGACGTGAAGATGCCGGGCATGCTGAATGCCGCGGTCAAGGCCTGCCCGGTGCACGGCGGCAAGCTCGTGAGCTACGACGACGCCAAGGTGACGGGAATGCCCGGCGTGCTGCGCGTGGTCAAGGTGCACGACAACGCCGTCGCCGTCGTCGCCGATACCTGGTGGCGGGCGAAGACCGCGCTGGCAGCGCTGACCATCGTCTGGGACGAAGGCGCTGGCGCGACGCAATCGAGCGCGACCATCGCCGATCGGCTGAAGGAAGGCCTGACGGCGAACGACGCCTTTGCCGACACGAAAATCGGCGACGCGCTCGCGGCGATCGCTGCCGCGCCGAAGAAGGTCGAGGCGGTCTACAGCACGCCTTTCCTCGCCCACGCCACCATGGAGCCGATGAACTGCACGGCAAAGGTGACGGCAGACCGCGTCGAGGTGTGGACCGCGACGCAGAGCGCCGAAGGCTCGCTCGCCGCGGCGTGCGAGGAGGCGGGCTTGCCGCTCGCCAACGGCGAGGTGCACAAACTCGACTTGGGCGGGGGCTTCGGCCGCCGCGGCGGCACGCAGGACTACACGCGCCAGGCGGTCGCCATCGCCAAGCAATTCCCCGGTGTTCCGGTGAAGCTGATTTGGAGCCGCGAGGAAGATCAGGCGCACGACTTCTACCGCCCGATCTCGCAGGCCAGGATGAGCGCGGGACTGGACGAAAGCGGCAAGCCGGTCGCAATGCACATCCGCGTCTCCGGGCAGTCGATCAACTCCTGGCTGAATCCGGGCGCGATCAAGGAAGGCAAGGACACGCGCCAGCTGCAGGGGATGTGGCAGGCACCCGGCGACGCGCAGTTCGGCTACACCCTGCCCAACCTGCAGATCGAGTACGCGATGCGCAATTCGCACGTGCCGGTCGGACCGTGGCGCGGGGTCAACACCAACCAGAACGGCGTCTACCTCGAATGCTTCGTCGAGGAGATGGCGCGCGCGGCCGGCAAGGACTCGGTGGAATTTCGCCGCGCCCTCATGGAGAAACATCCCAGGCACCTCGCGGTGCTCAACGCCGCGGCGGAAAAAGGCGACTGGGGCAAGCCGCTGCCCGCGGGCGTGCATCGCGGCATCGCGCAGTTCATGGGCTACGGCAGCTACTCGGCGGCGACCGCCGAGGTCTCGGTGGGCGCCGACGGCAAGGTGAAGGTGCATCGCATGGTGCTCGCGCTCAACTGCGGCCACGCGGTCAATCCCGGCCAGATCGCCGCGCAGGTCGAGGGCTCGGTCGCCTACGGACTGAGTGCGGCGTTCTACGGCGAGGTCACGGTTGAAAAAGGGCGCATGGTGGAACTGAACTTCAACACCTACCGCATCCTGCGCCTCGCCGAGATGCCCAAGGTCGAGACGGTGATCGTGCCGACCTACGACTTCTGGGGCGGTGTGGGCGAGCCCACCATCTGCGTGGTCGCGCCGGCGGTGATGAACGCCATCTTCGCCGCGACCGGCAAGCCCGTGCGCAGCCTGCCGTTGAAGAACGTCGGGCTGGCGTAGCAGAGCCTCAAGCTGGCCGCAGCAAGAGACCGCGCGATGAACCGTGCGTAGCGCCGGTTCGATCGCGCGGAGATAATCCGGCGCTTCGCGTCCGGATTATCGAAATTTCGCGACGAGACTCTCGGCGCCGCGCGCGAGCACACCTGTGTCCGCG